>NZ_DASVSF010000071.1 GCF_036388275.1 Longimicrobium sp. | reverse complement strand
GCGGCGGACCCATCCGGGTCCGCCGCCACTTCGTTTCTTCCTCTTCTCACCTGGTTTACGCCTGAATGAGCACGCAGCTTCCGCTTTCCCCTCCTATCCACGTCGCCTTGCTGGAACCGGAGATCCCGGGGAACGCGGGTGCCGTGGCGCGGCTGTGCGGGGCCACGGGTTCGCCGCTGCACCTGATCGGGCGGCTGGGGTTCTCGTTCACGCACCCCAAGGCCAAGCGGGCCATGATGGACTATTGGCAGCACACGCAGTGGCACCATCACCAGGAGTGGGAGGATTTCACGGCTGCGACGGCGGGGCGGCGCGTGTGGATGCTGACCACCAAGGCCACGCGAACCCTCTGGGACGTGTCGTTCGAGCCGGGTGACGTGCTGCTGTTCGGTCCCGAGTCGCGCGGGCTTCCCGAGCACCTGCTGGCGGCTGACCCGGAGCGGTGCATCCGCATTCCCATGCTCCCGGTCGCCCGCTCGCTGAACCTGTCCACGGCCGTGGGCATCTCGCTGTTCGAGGCGCTGCGGCAGGTGGGGTGGAGTCCGGCTGGAGCGGCTGAGACTGGGGAGGCGCCAGGAACCTGAGGGGCCGCAAGTGTGGACGGGCGAATGAATTTAATTCGCTGCAACGACCACACGAAGTCCGCCTTCGCGGACTGGCTTGATGAGGTGCACGGGAGGACGATGTGGCGCGCCCGGAAATTGGTCCGCGTGCGGGTGAAGCCTCCGAGAGTTTGGAGGCTTTCCGCTTTTGTTGCGGCAGATTCATCTGCTCCGGCGGGGGACTGCTTTGGCGAACCGGATGGTTTGGCGCGATCAGGAGAGTGTGTGGCGGATCCCTCAGTCGCTGCCGTTCTCGGTGCGTGGGGAAAGGTTGCCGGGGCCGCTCCATCGGGATGACATCCATTCCGAGGCCCGAAGCTGAGTGGCGCTCATGGTCCGAGTGTCCGGAATCGGCTTGACGCGAGGCGTTTCCCCGGGTATTCTGCGCTGTTTTCCCCCTTTCGCCTGGCGACGCAACCGGGCGCGCTCACGCTACCTGAGGATCGGGTTTTCATATGGCTACGCAGGGCAAGGACACCGACGTCGTATTCCTTTCCGCCAAGCGCACCGGCATGGGGACCTTCGGCGGCTCGCTGAAGGACTTCAGCGCCACCGACCTGGGCGTGTTCGCCGCCAAGGCCGCGCTGCAGGAGTCGGGCGTGCCGGCCGAGGAAGTGGGACACGTGGTCTTCGGCAACGCGCTGCAGACCTCGTCCGATGCCATCTACCTGGCCCGCCACATCGGGCTCAAGGCCGGGCTACCGCTCGACACGCCGGCGCTGACGCTGAACCGCCTGTGCGGCAGCGGCTTCCAGGCCATCATCAGCGGCGCCATGGAGATCATGCTGGGCGAGGCCGAGGTGGCGCTGTGCGGCGGCACCGAAAGCATGAGCCAGGCTCCCCACGTGCTCCGCGGCGCCCGCTGGGGGAGCCAGCGCCTGGGCCCCGCCGGCCAGTACTACGAAGACCTGCTGTGGGAGGCGCTCACCGACACCTTCGCCGGCTGCTCCATGGCCGTGACCGCCGAGAATCTGGCAGACAAGTACGGCATCACCCGCCAGCAGGTAGACGAGTACGCCCACCGCTCGCAGACGCTGGCCGGGCTGGCGTGCGAGCAGAAGCGCTTCGACGCCGAGATCACCCCCATCACCCTGAAGAGCCGCAAGGGTGAGACGCTGTTCCAGTGCGACGAGCACATGCGGCCCGACACCACGATGGAGTCGCTGGGCAAGCTGAAGCCGTACTTCAAGGAGGGCGGCACGGTGACGGCCGGCAACGCGTCGGGCATCGGCGACGGCGGCGCGGCGGTGATGATCGCCAGCGAGGCGTACGCGCGGCGCAACGGGTTGAGCCCCATCGGCCGGCTGGTGTCGTGGGGCATCGCGGGGGTGGAGCCCAAGCACATGGGCATTGGGCCGGCGCCTGCGTCGCGGGTGGCGCTGAAGCGGGCGGAGATGGACGTCGGCCAGATGGACCTTGTGGAAGTGAACGAGGCCTTCGCGTCGCAGTACTGCGCGGTGGAAAAGGAGCTGGGGCTGGACCGCGAGCGGACGAACGTGTCCGGCGGCGCCATCGCCATGAGCCACCCGCTGGGCATGAGCGGCGCGCGCATCACCGTGCACCTGCTTCACGAGCTGCGGCGGCAGGGCAAGCGCTTCGGGCTGGGCACGGCCTGCATCGGCGGCGGCCAGGGGATCGCCCTGGTGGTGGAGGCCTTTCCCGCCGCGGGCGAGCAGGCCATCGCGGCGGATTGAAACCAAGATACCAAGTGATTAGTACCAAGTGCCAAGTGGTGCGCGCCCCACGTTTCCGTGTCAGTCTCCTGGCACTTGGTACTGAGTACTTGGCACTTCTGTTATGACTTCCACCAGCGGGCCTCCGGGCGGGAGCAACCTTCCCGCGCGCCGCCTTTCCAGCAGCGAGCTGGAGGCGGTGATCCGCCGCGCCGTGGAGATCCAGTCCGCGACCGGCGCGCCCGACGAGGGGATTTCCGAGGGCGAGGTGCTGCGCATTGGGCAGGAGCTGGGGCTGGACGCGGTGACGGTGCGGCGCGCCATCGTCGACGTGCGCGGGCGGGCGCCGGAGGAGAAGGGTGCGCTGGCGCGGGTGATGGGCCCCGGCGTGGTGCGTGCGGCGCGGACCGTCCGCCGTCCCCCCGCGCAGGTGGGGCTGCTGCTGGAGGAGTACCTGCTGGCCTGCGAGTACATGGTGGTGCAGCGGCGCTTTCCCGACCGCACGCGCTACGTGCGCGCCACCGGCGTGGGCGCCACCTTCGGACGCGCGGCGCAGAAGTTCGGCTCCAAGCACAAGATGCTGGAGCTTCAGCAGCTGGACGTGGCCGTTTCGGCGATCGATGCCGACACGGCGTTGGTGGAGCTGTCGGTGGACGTGACCTCGGAGCGGGGTGTTACGGCGATCATCGGGGCGAGCGTCGGCGGCGGCGCGGGCATTAGCGCCGCCGTGTTCGCCGTCGCCACTACCATCCCCGATCCGCTCGCGCTCGTGGGCCTGCCGATCGCGGCGGGGATCATCGCCGGCATGCGGGGCATTTTCGGCGTGGTGCGCCGGTCTACGCAGGAAAAGCTGGAGTCGTTCCTGGACCGGCTGGAGCACGGCGAGCTGAAGGTGCCCGGACGCGGCGGCGGTGGTGACGGCGGGGGCGGGATCACCATCGGCCCGCCGGGGTTCGGCATCCGCATTGGCCCAAGCGGTCCGGGCGGGCGCAGGTAGAGTGAACACGGGTGCTCCGGCGCCCTTGCATCCAACGAAACACTTTCGAGTTCATCCTGAGGGAGAGATCCGAATGGCGGAGATCAAGCGGGTCGGCGTGCTGGGGTGCGGGCTGATGGGCAGCGGCATCGCGCAGGTGGCGGCCGCGGCGGGGTACGAGACGATCGTGCGCGAGGTGTCTGATGATGTATGCCAGCGCGGGATCGGCGGCATCGGCAAGCAGTTGGGCAAGTCGGTGGACAAGGGCAAGCTTTCCGCCGAGGACCGCGACGCCATCGTCGGCCGGCTGCGCGGGACGACGAGCCTGGAAGACCTGAAGGACTGCGACATCATCATCGAGGCCGTGGTCGAGGACCTGGCGGTGAAGAACGAGATGTGGCGCACGCTGGACGCGGTTTGCGGGCCCGACACCATCTTCGCCAGCAACACCTCGTCGCTCACCATCGCCGACATGGCGGCAGCGACCAAGCGGCCGGAGCGGATGGTGGGGCTTCACTTCTTCAACCCCGTGCCGGTGATGAAGCTGGTGGAGGTGGTGAAGACCATCGCCACCGACCCCGCCGTGTTCGACACGGCGTTCGCGTTCGCCCGCTCGCTGGGCAAGGAGCCCATCGTCTGCAAGGACAACTCGGGCTTCGTGGTGAACCTGCTGCTGGTGCCGTACATGATGGACGCCATCCGCGCGCTGGAGCAGGGCGTGGCGAGCATCACCGACATCGACAAGGGGATGCAGTTGGGCACCGGCTACCCGATGGGGCCGTTCGTGCTCAGCGACTTCGTGGGGTTGGACACGCTCGACAAGATCGGCGGCATCATGTTCGAGGAGTACAAGGAGAAGCGCTACGCCAGCCCGCCGCTGCTGAAGCGCATGGTTTCCATGGGCTACTTCGGCCGCAAGTCGGGCAAGGGCTTCTACGACTACTCCGGCGAGCAGCCGAAGGCGATGAACCTGGTCTGATCGGGACACGGTTTGCGGCGCCTTACACGCCTGTGAATCGCCTATGGTGGAGCTACCGGATCGCGAGGGCCGCCAAGTTTCCGAAACCGACTATGCGGTCGCGATCTCCCGGCGCAGGGCGGTGAGGGACTTGACCCTCAACAACCGAGGCGGGATCGGAGAGGTGGAGCGCTGGCTGACGCCGGACGGGACCGTCTGCGCGTACCTGATGGTGCGTTACTGGAAGGGCGAAGAGGACTACGAGTACTACGTGGTCGACTGATCGCCACAAGTCCGGAGGGGCGCCGCGAGTTGCGGCGCCCCTCGTTCCGTTTCTTGCAGGGATGATGGGACCTAGAGGAAGTGGGGTGACAGGACGACTGCAGCTTTGAGGTGAAAGGAACTGTTGATGGGTGAGAACTTGAATTATTCCGGCAGCATTGAGGACCTCAGACAAGCGATTGCGGGTTCTGGGACGCCAGTGGTGATCGAGGAGAAAGCGAATCTGGTAATCTTTCGTACTGAGACGGGAGCCAGCTGCAACTGGACAATTTCGACTGGCAGGCTGGTCGTTCAAGGAAAAGAAGGGCCCAAGCAGCGGCTCGAAGAAGTAATCCGCAAGTTCGTGAACCGAAGAGCAAAAAGGGCACTACGTCCAACAGAGGCTCAGATCCAGCCTACAAAGCGGAAGCCTAAAGGTAAGAAGATCTTCGTGGTCCATGGCCACGATAAGCACTCTCTAGATCAATTAGTACTCGTCCTGCGGGAACTGGAATTAGAGCCGGTTGTTCTCGCTCGGGAATCGGGTGGCGGGCTAACGATTATCGAAGCGCTAGAAGCGAACATCAGACGTGGCTCCGCCGGTGCGGATTTCGGAATCGTACTGCTTACGCCCGACGATGTCGGTCACGCACGCACCGCTGGCGGTACAGGGACACGAAAACGTGCCAGGCAGAACGTGATCTTGGAACTAGGGATGCTGATCGGAGCACTTGGCCGGTCAAAGATTGCGATCCTTCTGACGGGTGACCTCGAGTTGCCGTCGGATATTCATGGGGTTCTCTACGCTCCCTTCCAATCACACGTTCGCGAGACGGTTCCGCAACTTGGTAAGCGCTTACGCGAAGCTGGTTTCGAGATAACTGCGGACGCGGTTCTACGGGCCAGCCATAGCTGACTATTCGTATGGGTGCGCAGGACTGCTCGCTTCAGCCCATACGATGCGGCTTTTAACGCCTCCCGCAGATCACTCCCGAACTCCAGGACCGCTTCGGCCAACTGGACATCCATTGAGAGCTCATCGGCGGGTGCGTAGCGAGCCAGCTTGATGGTCGAGTTCGCGACGGCCTCGAACGCGCCGAAGCGGTCCGCCAGCATCTCCAGCAGGCGCATCGGGGAGGCGAGTTGTGCCTGTTCACGAATCATGAGCATACGACCTCCGCGGGAGTGAGACGGTTCAGCGCATCTGTTCATCAATACTATAGTCTCTAGTACAAAAGTACCAGTCCCGCGACTCTGGTCCGGTCTCTTACGACTGGAGCCAATGGACGCGTTCGAGAAGGTACTGGGGCGAGTGATCGCCCACCGGCGGAAGAGTGTCCGGATGTCTCAGGAGGCGGTAGCGTTCCGCTGCAAGCTTCACCCGACCTACATCAGCCAACTGGAGCGCGGGCTGAAGTCGCCCACGATCAGAGTGCTTCGGCTTATCGCGGAGGCGCTCGACACAACTGCCTCCGAACTACTCATGGCAGCTGAGTCGGAAGGTGCCAATCGCCCGATACACGAATGATCTTCCGCTGCACGCAGCGCCTGCTGAAAGCCACCAAGCTGCCCGTCACCACCGAGCCGCCGGAGCCCGCCGCCCCGTTGGGCGAGTGGTACGTGAACCTCGTGCCGGTGCCGTTCGCGGGGCGCTCGCTCGTACTCTACACGAACCCCACCACCCTGGTCTGCGTAGTCGCTCCGGGCCGCGCGCTGCACACCACCCTGCCGACGTTCCGCCGTCGTGTTCCGGCTCTGCTCCGGCGGCTGGACCTCCCGGGCGAGTGGATCGACGCGCAATTAAGTGATCTCAGCGAAACCATCGTGGCGCGGACGAACAATCGGCGGGTGCTCGGATCGATGAACGATCTGGCTACGCAGATCTGGTTCGAGGCTGAGCGGTATCGGTCGTTCGAGGGCATCGATCTGGATAGGCTCGAGGTGAAGCTGGCTGACAATCCCCACGCCATGCTCGGGTACAAGGATGCCACGTGGGTGCTCGCGGAGTTGGCCGGGGTTGTTGAACCACGACCTTTTCCGCATCGCCCCTCCCCGCTGCACGCGGCCGCCCGGCTCCCGACGCTCGGGTTCGACTTACGCGTACGCCCCGCTCTCGGCGACGCGGTTCTGAACGATCTTTTCGCCGCCGCCTGGCCAGACCACGTGGCGCGCGGCTTTGCCACCGTGCTCAGCCGGAGCCTGGGGTGGGTTGGCGCATACGTTGGCGAGCGGTTGATCGGCTTCGTGAACGTGGCGTGGGACGGCGGAGCGCATGCGTTCCTGCTGGACACGACGGTGCACCCGGATCATCAACGGCGCGGAATTGGGACCGCACTGGTGCGGCAGGCGGTCGCGGCGGCCCGTGAGGCCGGTGCAGAGTGGATTCACGTCGACTACGAGCCTCGCCTGGATGATTTCTACGAAGGCTGCGGATTTCGTCCTTCGGCGGCAGGACTGATCCGTCTCACCCGCCCCGGGGCCTGACGTGGCGGCCTGGCGTGGCGGCTGGGATCGGGTTTCGCGCGGTTTCGTAAACGATGAGGGATGGCGCGGGTTGGCGGCGCTGCTCGCCGGATCTGCGATTCGCCACGTGACGCTTGCGTCCACCCTCCGGCGGAAGCTTCTTGCATGAACGCGGTCGTTCCATGCGGAAACTACCGCGGGGAGTTCCCGATGCCACGCCTATTCTCCGGAATCAGCAAACATGAAGGTTCTTGTTTTCGGTGCGACGGGGGCGGCGGGCGGAAGCGTGCTGCGCGCGTGCGCGTCCTCGCCCGCGGTGGACGAGGTACGCGCGATCGCGCGGCGTGCGCCGGCGTCCGCGAGCGGCCGGGTGCGCGTGTTCATCCACGACGACTTCCTGGATTACTCCCGGGTGGCGGAGGCGTTCAGGGACGTGGATGCGTGCTTCTGGTGCCTCGGCATCTCCGCCACGCAGGTGCCGGACGAGGCGGCGTATCGCGTGATCACGCATGGCTTTGCGATGGCCGCGGCGCGGATGCTGGCGCGCCACAGCCCCCGCGCGGCGTTCCACTTCGTAAGCGGGCAGGGCGCGGCGCTGGACAGCCGCATGATGTGGGCGCGGGTAAAGGCGCAGACGGAGCAGGACCTGATCAGCGGCTTCGGCGCGGTGTGCTGGCGCCCCGCCTTCATCGATGGGGCGGATTCGGCGAACGCTCCACGGTTTCTGCAGGTGATGCGGCCCGTTTTCCGCCTCCTGCGGCCCTTCCGCGGGCTGTACGTGGCGGGCGAAGACATCGGCTTCGCGATGATCCAGGCTACGGTGGAGAAGCGACGGGCGCGGATCATCGACAATCGCGAACTCCGCAGCATGGCGGATCGCCAGCGGCAGTCCATGGCGCGCGGCGCCTGATTGCCATTCGCGTTCCGCACCTCTGATCACGGTCGGTTTCCATCCACCCCAACACGACTTGCTTCTTCGGCACCGCACTTCCGCCGTCTTTCCGCTGACGCGAAACCGGGCGCCCGGGGGAACGTACGGACGAAGGTGTGGGCACCTTCTGATGCGGAGGAGACGTGGAGATTCTGGTGGAGATCGTCATATGGTTCATCGTCGAATTGCTGATCCCGCTCGTCGATTGGCTCCTGCGCCCGCTGGCGAATGCACTGCGATCCGCCTACGGAGGGTGGGTGCTGGCGGCCGTGTGGCTGGGATGCGGGGGATGCTGCTGGCTGGCGTGGCAGTTCGGCGTGTCTGCGGAGCGTGGGTGGGCGGTCGGCGCCGCCGGGCTTACCCTCCTGGGCGCGCCCGCGTTCGCAATGTTCTCGTTCCTTGTCTGGTACCACCGCAACGACTCTCCCATCCGCCGCCGTCGAGGAAGCGCCTACTGACGAAGCGCGCGGGTCACTCCGGCAAGTGACGCCGATTGGTGCCGTCGACTTCAGCACTGGAAGTCAGGACCGGAGGGGCGCCGCGAGTTGCGGCGCCCCTTCGTCGTTGCTCCTGCGTAGCAGATCGAGGATCTTGCAACCTGCAGAAAGCGGCCCATTTGGGAAAGGGAACGATCAGGATCAGGATCACCGTCTGAACCATCAGGGGAAACCGGGGCCGCTGTCCATCCAAGCCTTAACAGCCCATCGAAGTGCCGTCGCTACCAGACGTCCGCTCAAGCGCCCCATCACCTCTGACGGAAGCAGCGATCATGGACCTGCAACAGGCTCACGAAGTTCTCCGCGGAGTGTATCGGGCCCGTCCCTCCACCAAGTGGGACGCTTGCTCAGCACCGGGGTGCCGGCGGCAGCGGGCGACCGCGACCGAACTCCATCCTCCAAAACGACGTGTGCGAAAGTGAAAAAACGAACCTGCGGTCTTGCGGCGGTGGCCGGACTCGTAATAATCGTTGGCGCGTTCGCTCGCGCCCCGGCTCGTGCCGTTCCTCACTCACCGGATCTCTGCGCCCTCGCCGCACAACTCGACGAAGCGCCACTCATCGCGGTATGCGGAAGGGTCCGGTACTTGGGCAAGGGCACATTCGCGGACCTGGGCCTGTTCCCCGCCGGCTGGACGATCCTGCCGGCGATCGCTGAGGGCACTGAGGGGCGGAGCGAACTCGTGGATGCGCGGCACTTCTTCGAGTACGACCGATTCGTGGTGACGGTACGGAGCGACAGTGGGCAGCATTTGGACATGGTGCTCCGCACTGCCGTTGCCCTCGACCGGATCAAGCTGTCTGAATCGAGGGCGTACCCGTACATCACGTCCATGATGATGTATCCGACCGCCCCCTCCATGGCCGATACTCTATGGAAGCGCCGGTTCGCGAGGATCATCATCTCGTTCGACAAGACACCAGATGATATCGCGGCGGCCGTCACGGTCGAAGGGCGATACGATCTGAGCGGGAGCACCAGGTTCTATGACGACTACGCCCTGATCTCGATAGACGAGGTGACGGTTCGCGGCGAAACGCCACAACAGGGGAGCCGGCTGATCTACGGCTTGCCGCAGGCAGCGGAAAACTATCGGGCCTACATGGCTGACGGCCTCATCTATTCGGTCGTGCACGAGTCGTCACACCGGTACGTCGACCATCTCAGGGGTACCAGCCGTATCGCGAACTCCATCTACGGCGCACGCTTCACCAACGGAAAGAACGCCGAGGAGGTGGTTGCCAACGAAACCGCCATCTCCCTGGTCGGGCATATGCTGTCGCCCGAGATGCATCACCACGTGATGGATCTCAACGCCGGGTTTGCTCGCGAACCGGCTACACGGACGTGGTTGAGCCGATGGGATGCGCTTTCGGCGACATCGCAGACCCACCTGGTGATTCCGGACGTGAGCCTCACGCCGTGAGCCCGACCGTCTGTGGACGCGGCGCTGCCGAGAATTCGCGTCGCCCGGTCCAACCAACATGATCGAGGCGGGTGTTCCTGACGGCCAGCCGCCCTCCGGGGTGGCTCGGTGGCCCAGCACCTCCAGCACGGCTCACCACATCCCTTTTTAACACGGGAGACCTGCATGAAGATCATCGATCATCGGCTCGCCGGGGCGGAATTCAAGCCGCTGGTGGATTCCCCGTTCGCAGCCGCGCCGCGCTACATCGTTCTGCACAACACGGCCGGGGGGAGCGTCCAGGGCTCGTACGACTATCTCAAGTCCGTCGGGTACAGCTACCACGTCCTGGTGGCGCGAAACGGCAAGCCGCTCCAGTGCGTTAGGTTCGACCGCGCCGCTTCGCACGCGGGCAAGAGCAACTGGCGGGGGCGGGACAGCCTGAACGGCTTCGCGTTCGGCATCTCGGCCGCCAATTACGGCCAGTTGAGCCCCCAGGCCGACGGGAAGTTCTACAACCGGGGCAAGAACGGGAAGATCGTCACGGGCATATTCACCGCCGAGCAGGTCGTGGTTGCGCGCCACAGGAATGGCGGCGGGAAGTTCGGGTGGGAGAAGTACCCCAACGCTCAAATCGACACGATGCTGGACATCTGTCGCGCGCTGATCGCCGAATATCCCGGCATCGTCGACATCATCGGGCACGACGACATCGCCGTGGGGCGCAAGGTCGATCCCGGCCCGGCGTTTCCGATGGAGAAGTTCCACGCCCTGGTACCTGGGCGCACCAAGGACGTGGGGCCTCGAATGAGCGTGAATACGCCCGGCGACACACTCGGCCTACGCGCGGCGCCCCTCGCCGAAGCCCCCAAGATCGGCGATTTGGCGCACGGCCGGTCGCTCTTCCTGCGGTCGGAGGCGTACACGTACATCACGCCGAAGACGGCGGTGAAAAATGGCTGGGCTTCCGTGGACCTGGACGGGGACCTGGATCACGACGGCTTCGTGAACACCCGATACCTCCAGTAGCCCGGACGGATTGCGGTCGCCTGCACGGTTAATTCAAGCACACCACAGGTGCGATGGGGAGACACGGGCAAGGGGTGCCGCGGCATGCGGTGCCCCTCGTCGCATGTGCGAGTGGCGACGTGATACTCGGTGTGCAACCGGATACCGCGCATTCTCCCGGCGGACGAAACCCGGCGCCACGGGGGAATGTATCGACGAAGGTGGGTGCACCGTCTGATCCGAAGAGATTTGGAGATCCTGGCCGAGATTGTCATGTGGCTCATCGCCGAGTTGCTGATCCCGCTCGTCGATTGGCTCCTGCGCCCGCTGGCGAATGCACTGCGATCCACCTACGGAGGGTGGGTGCTGGCGGCCGTGTGGCTGGCGTGCGGGGGATGCTGCTGGCTGGCGTGGCAGTTCGGCATGTCTGCGGAGCGTGGGTGGGCGGTCGCCGCCGCCGGGCTCACCCTCCTTGGCGCACCCGCGTTCGCAATGTTCTCATTCCTTGTCTGGTACCACCGCAACGACTCTCCAATCCGCCGTCGTAGAGGAAGCGCCTACTGACGCGACGCGCGGATCACTCGGCGAGCAACGCCGAGTGGTGCCCTCGACTTCAGCTCTGGAGGTCAGGACCGGAGGGGCGCCGCGCGTTGCGGCGCCCCTTCGCCGTACTGGGTCAATCGTACCATGCCGGGGACCGAAAAACCCGTGAAAATCATCGCGCAGGTTCTACTCGCAATTACGAACCAACGCGACCGATGACTCACTCACGATACAGTTCCGCCCGGCGCTTCTCCGCCGCGCTCGCCTTGATCCTGGCCGCCGGATGCACCGATGCCGGCTCCGAGCTCATCGCCCCGGCCGGGCCCAGCGCCGCCAAGGCCCGCGCGACGGTGCCCAGCGCGCCGCAATCCGTGCAGGCCAGCGCCGGCGACGCGCGCGCCACCGTCACCTGGACGGCGCCCGCCAGCAACGGCGGCAAGCCCATCAGCAGCTACCGCGTCACCACGCAGCCCGGCGGCGCCACGCTCACCGTCACCGCCCCGGCGACCACGGCCAGCATCACCGGGCTGGCGAACGGCACCACGTACACGTTCACCGTCGCCGCGACGAACAGCGTGGGCACCGGATCGGCCTCGGCGCCGTCGAACGCCGTGACGCCGCAGGCCGGCACCACGCCGCCGCCGTCCAGCACCGGCCGCTGGGTGTCGGGCTACTACGTGGGCTACCAGCGCAGCCTGTATCCGCCCGAGGAGGTGGACTTTTCGCTGATGAGCCACATCATCGTGGGCCGCGTTCTGCCGACGTCCACGGGCGGCGTGCTGACGCACTTCGACATCAACGACGTCGAGGGCCCGGCCATGGCGCGCACCCTGAGCACGCGCGCGCACCAGGCCGGCAAGAAGGCCATCCTGATGCTGGGCGGCGCGGGCACCCACGCGCAGTTCGTGGGCGCGGCCTCGTCCAGCTACCGCTCCACCTTCGTCACCAACCTGCTGGCGACGATGGACGACCTGGGCTACGACGGCATCGACATGGACTGGGAGCCCATCGAGGAGGCCGACAAGGCGCCCCTGCTGGCGCTGCTGCAGGCGCTGCGCGCCCGCCGTCCGGGAATGCTCATCACCATTCCCGTCGGCACGGTGAACAACAACTTCCCCGGCACGTACGACGCCTGGTACGCGCAGGCGGCGGCGGTGGTCGACCAGATGAACGTGATGAGCTACAGCATGTCTGGCCCGTGGCCGTACTGGGAGGTGTGGCACCACTCGCCGCTGAACGATGCGGCGACGTACCGGCCGGTATCCATCTCCAGCACGGTGCAGCGCTACCTGGGCGTGGGCGTGCCGGCCGCCAAGCTGGGCATCGGCATGGGGTTCTACGGGGCGTGCTGGAAGAACAACTACGGCCCGCGCGAGCAGCAGAACGCCGGCACCGCGATGGTGGCCGAGGACAACGTGATGAGCTACGCCAACATCATGGCGCACTACTACAACGCCGCGGCGTACCGGTGGGATGCCGCGGCGGGCGCGCCCTACCTGACGTTCAGCGCGCCGAAGGGCCCGCAGGGCTGCAACTTCATCTCGTACGAGAACGAGCAGTCCATCGCGGCGAAGGGCGAGTTCGCTCGGAGCCAGGGTCTCGGCGGCACCATCATCTGGACGATCGGACAGGGGCACCTGCCCGCGGCGCCGGCGGGGAGCCGCGACCCGCTCCTCGCGGCCGCGCACCAGGCGTTCCTCGCCCAGTAAGCCGGGCCGCGGAATTGACGATCGGGGCGCACGGGAATCGTCCCGTGCGCCCCGAATCTCTTGCGCGAACGGACCTCGACTCTCTACATAGCGGCACACCAGAGCAGCAGTGGAACGATGCTCCCTCCAGAATTGACTTTCCGCGAGGCGACGGCGGACGATGCCGGGCGCATCAGCGCGCTGATTGCGTCGCTCGCACGGTACTTCCTCGCCGACCCGGACCGCCCGCAGGACGCGGCCGCCTTCTTCGAAACGATCACGCCGGCGACCATCGCGGATTCCATCGTCAGCGGCCGCTATCGCTACCACGTGGCCGAAAGCGCGGGCGAGCTGGCGGGGATCGTCGGGGTGCGCGACGCCGGGCACCTGTATCACCTGATGGTCGCCGAGCCGTTCCACCGGCGGGGCATCGCGTCACGGCTATGGGACGTGGCGAAGAACGCGGCGGCGGCGGACGGCAACACCGGCCGGTTCACGGTGAACTCGTCCGTGAACGCGGTGCGGGTCTACGAGCGGTTCGGCTTCACGGCGACCGGTGCCGTGCAGGTTCAGAACGGCATCGCGTTCGTGCCGATGGAGTTGCGCGGCGACCTGCCTTCGGCCGGTCGCGCGCCGGATGTTCGGGTCGCGCAGGATCACCTTTCATCATCCCAGGAGAAGTCATGGCCAAGCTGATTTCGCTGTACAATCACCCGACGGATGAAGCCGCGTTCGAGAAGTACCTCCAGGAGACGCACCTCGAGGTCACCAGGAAAATCCCGGGGCTACGGTCGGTGGAGATCAGCCGGGGGCCCGTGATGACGGCCGAAGGCCCGGGCCCGTATCACCTGGTGCTGATCCTGAACTTCGACAGCATGGAAGACCTTCACGCGGGGCTGAACACTCCCGAGGGCTCCGCAGCCGCCACGGACGCGGCCGCCCTGGGCACGGGCGGCGTCACGGTCCTCGTCTTCGATTCCGCGCAGGCCTGACGCGACGGCGCGGACGACGGCGGCTTCCACGCTTCGCCGATCGCCCGATCCGCATCGGACTGGAGGACACCTCCAACGGGGGCCCATGCGTGGCGCCCGTTGCCGTGCCGTACGTGCTAGAAACCCGCTTCGCCCTGAAATCCGAGTCGTGAAAATGATAGAGGGCGTCCATCCAATATCCCTGATGCGGCCCACACCTTTATCCGCACACTCTGGACTCGCTTCAGGAGATTGTCTCCCATGGCCCTTCCGACGCCGTTCGCCCGCAAGCTCGCCGCTGTCGCTGGAGATCAGCATTCCAAGTTCCACATGGTGAACGAGGCCGACCCTCAGTTGTGCAAGCAGATCAGGAGATACTGGACAGAGCTCAACCTGGGCTTCACCAGCTGCTCCTCTGTGCCGTGGTCGGCTGTGTTTGTGTCCTGGTGCGTGAAGCAGGCTGGAGCGTCCGCGACGGAATTCAAGTTTGCGTCTGCCCATTCCGTCTTCGTTCATCAAGCGATCCAGAACGCACTCGCTAACAAGGGTGTGTTCCATGGTGTTGAAATCACGATGCACCCGCCGCAGGTGGGAGACATCATCCAGAACAATCGCGGGGGAGCAACGCACGACTACACCTTCGCGAAGAAGCACGCGAACTACACGTCGCACTCAGCGATCGTCGTGGAGACCGGAAGTGATGCGTTGGGTCGGTATGCGCTGACGATCGGCGGGAACGAGAGCGACTCGATCCGCCGGACCGTCGTGCGGCTAACCAAAGACGGATTCATCAAGCAACGGAACGCGAATCCCTTCATCTGTGTGATCAAGAATCTGAGATAATGACGTCCACTCATCCCGCACCGTGGATGCGGACTCCAGTCGAGTAGATGTAGTCCTGCGCGATTGCAAAACACTGAGATCTTGGCGATTCGCGGCAGTTTCGCATCTGCTACACACTGGCGTGCGGTGGCACCCTGCCTTGCAGGAGACGAGATTTGGCGCAGGATATGAAGTAATTGGGAGGGAAAGCGATGTGGAAGCGGTGGATGGCGCAGTAGCTGCTACATCGCACACCGATGACGTTGGGCTGAAGACGCAGCACCGCTGCTGACTCACGCGCCTCCTGGCGCGCCCCGCCCTTCGTTCCTGGAACCGCGCGCGAGCGAATCGGCACGCGCGCCTCCCCTCCCAGAACGCCGCGCTCCGGATGGCACCCGCCACTTCCGTCGAGAGGCGGCGGCCCATCTTCTCGCCGGCAGGACCCTCATGGCACATCCACGAATCACGATCCCGTCCGCACTTCTCCGCCCAGTGACAGCCCTCGCGCTCTTCCTCGCCGCCGCGTGCAGCGCCGCCAGCCCCACGGAAAGCACTCAGCCAGACGGCCAGGCGCAGGAGGCGCGGAAGTCCGCGCTTCCGAGCGCGCCGCAGTCCGTCCATGCGGTGGCGGGCGACGCCCGGGCGACGGTGCGCTGGACCGCTCCCTACAGCGACGGCGGGCGCACCCTGCAAAGCTACCGCGTGACCGCCAGCCCCAGCGGAGCCACCGTCTCGGTGACCGCGCCGACGACGACCGCCACCGTGACCGGGCTGGCGAACGGCACCGCCTACACCTTCAACGTCGTCGCCATCAACTCGGCGGGCGCGGGACCGGCCTCCGCCGCCTCCGCAGCCGTGACGCCACAGGCCGCACCGACGCTGCCGCCGCCCTCGGGCACCCCGGGGCGCTGGGTGTCGGGCTACTACGTCGGCTATCAGCGCAGCCTCTACCCCGCGTCGGAGGTGGATTTCTCGCTGATGACGCACATCATCGTCGGACCCGTCCTGCCTACCTCCACCGGGGGCGTGCTGACCCACTTCGACATCGACGACGTCAACGGCCCCGCGATGGCGCGCACCCTTTCCACCCGCGCCCACCAGGCCGGCAGGAAGGCCATCCTGATGCTGGGCGGCGCCGGGAGCCACGCCCAGTTCGTGGGCGCGGCGTCGGCCACCTACCGCGAGGTGTTCGTCACCAACCTGCTGGCGACGATGGACGCCCTGGGCTACGACGGCATCGACGTGGATTGGGAGCCCATCCAGGAGGCGGACAAGGCCCCGCTGCTCTGGCTGCTGCAGCAGTTGCGCGCCCGCCGGCCGGGAATGCTGATCACCATTCCCGTCGGCATGGTGAACAACAACTTTCCCGCCACGTACGACGGCTGGTACGCGCAGGCCGCGAGGGTGGTGGACCAGATGAACCTGATGAGCTACGGGATGGGCGGCGCGTGGCAGGGGTGGGAGGTGTGGCACCACTCGCCGCTGCACGACGCCGCGTCGGCGCGGCCGGCCTCGGTCGCCAGCACGGTAGACCGCTACCTGGCCGTCGGCGTGCCCGCGGCCAAGCTGGGAATTGGGCTGGGCTTCTACGGCACCTGCTGGAAGGGCGCCACCCAGCCGCGCGTGGCGCAGACGACGACGACGGCGCGCGTGGGCAGCGACAACAACATGAGCTACGCCACCATCATGTCGTCGTACTACGATGGCACGGCCAAGCGGTGGGACGCGGCGGCCGGCGTGCCGTACCTTACCTTCAGCTCGCCCAAGGGGCCGAACGGCTGCAACTTCGTCAGCTACGAAGACGAGCAGTCCATCGCCGCCAAGGGCGACTTCGCCCGGGCCCGCGGGCTGGGCGGCGCCATCGTGTGGACCATCGGCGAGGGCCACCTTCCCTCGGCCCCCATCGGCAGCCGCGACCCGCTGCTGACCGCCGCCGCGCGCTCGTTCCTGGCGCAGTAGACGGGATGCGATTCGGCGAAGAGGGGCGCCGCAGCCGCGGCGCCCCTCTTCGTTCCGGTGCACGGGGCTGGCGCAACCGCGAACTCTTCCTCAGCTTTGGATGGCCCCCGGCGCTCGCGCCGCACACCTCCCCTTCCCCATCCACTTCCCGATGCGAATCCTTCGTCTACTCGCCCTCGCGCTCGCCCTGGTGGCGGGTGACCACTCGCTTGCGGCCCAGGACACTCCCGAGCAGCAGGAAGTGCGTGCCGTCGTCGACCGGATGTTCGACGCCATGCGCGCGGGCGACAGCACGGCCTTGCGCCCGCTCTTCCATCCCACGGCGCGCCTGCAGTCGGTGTCGATCCGCGAGAGCCGGACGGTGCTGCGCGGCGACAGCATCGACCCGTTCATCCGCGCGGTGGGAACGCCGCATGAAAAGGTGTGGGACGAGCGGATCTCGGGCGTGGAGATCCGCGTGGACGGCCCGCTGGCGACCGCGTGGATGAACTACGCCTTTTACCTGGACGACCAGTTCAGCCACTGCGGCGTGAACGCCTTCCAGTTCGTGCGGATGGAAGCTGGCTGGCAGATCATCCAGATCACCGACACCCGGCGCCGCGAGTGCCCGTGGTCGGGCCAGGCACCGCGGCCCTGATCCGCCTCATCGCGCGCCGCGGAAGCGGCGCGCGACCGTCATGTGGTAGACGGGCTGGGCATCCTCCATCATCACCATCAGCGCGCCCTCCTCCCGCATTTCCGTGATCACGCGGCCCAGCTCCGCCTGCAGCTCCTTTCCGTAGTACTTCACCACCGTGTCCATCATCACCACCTCCAGCGCCCATTCCGCGGGTGACGCTTCACGGGGCGCGGCGGGCGCGGCGAACCGCTCGTGCGAAACGTCGAGCGTGGTGCCGTACTCGTGCGAGCTGACGGTCTGCGACGCGTTCGGATTGATCTTGCGCAGCTCCGCCTGCGTCTCGTCCGTCCGGAGCGCGGACGTGACCTTCATCCGGAAGCGCGGCAGCCCCAGGCTGTCGAGGCGCGCATGGAACCGTCTGCCGACCTCCCGGAGCATGGCGTGCCCATCCGGCGTCATGTAGGGCACCGAGTGCGTCATCTTGCGCAGCACCCAGTATTCGGTGCTGTCCTCCAGCGCCACCAGCCGCCCCTGCTTTGCGAGCTGCGCGATCTGCGCTTCGCCGGAGACGCGCACGCCCAGGCTTTGCGCCCTGGCGATCTGCTCGGCGTTCTTGTCCCGACGCAGGCCCCACACCTCGCGCCACTTCAGCTTGTTCACCCTGCCGAACGCGGCGCGGATGGAATCGCGCCGCGCGTCGATGCGAGCTTGCACCGCCGCCGCATCCATCGCCGGGGCCGGCGCGGGCGCGGGGGCGTTCGCGGACAGCGGGGGCGTGCTCTCCCCCGCCTCGTCCGGCTCGTTCACGTCGTCGTCATGCGCGCCCGGGGCGCACGCCCCCGCCGCCAGCACGCCCACCAGCCCAGCCACCACCCAGCGTCGCATTCCGTACATCGGTTCCCCTTCGTAGTCTATCCAGGAAAGTCAGCCGGGGCGCGGGGCCAGATGCATGCCAGCACACGCTTCGGGCGCACGTGATGCTCGCGTTCGCGGAACGGGGGGTAAGCGGGTGATCCATTCGCGCCCGGCCGCGGACGTGGCACACGCCTCGCAAACTGGACCGGCATGAACCCCATGCGTGACCCGGACCGGATGGCGCTCGAGCGAACGCTGCTCGCGAATGAACGCACCCTGCTGGCCTACGTGCGGACGGCGATGGCGCTGATCATCGGTGGGGCGAGTCTCGCGCGGTTCGTTCCGGGGGCGCTGGCCACGGCGGGCGGCTGGGCCCTGGTGATCCTGGGCGCGGTGGGATTCGTGGTAGGGGCGTACCGCTTCCTGGTGCTTCGCCGGTATCTGAAGGGCGAAACTCCGTAAAAGGCCTCGCCGCGAGGGACATCGGCGACGCGAACGCACTTCCACCCGGGAGGCCGGATGTACCGCTTGGCCATCGTTGCAGCCGTCGCGCTCACCGCGTGCGCTTCGCTCCGGAAGGGCGAAGACGCCAACCAGCGGGAGCGCACCCGCATCTGCGTGCGGAACGCCACCGCCGGCTATGGAAACGTGATCGCGCGCGTGGGGCTGGCGCGCTACGACATCATGCCCGGACAGGAAGTCTGCCGCGTGTCGCTGGAGACGGGGGCCAACATCGTGCTCTCCGCGCGCACCGTCGGCGGCGGCGCCAACGGCCCGCTGTCGTTCAACGCCACGCTGCAGGCGGAGGTGCCGGGCTGCTGGCTGTGGGTGCTCGACAACTCCCGCGCCTATTCCGGGCACCTCCGCGAGTGCGACCGCGACGAGGACGCCATGGATTCGAAGTCGCGCGGGTAGCAGGCACGCGGCCGGAAGGCATGACAAAGGGCGGGCTCCGCGATCATCGCGGAGCCCGCTTGGTGCTTTGCTCGCCCGGAACGGCGACTTACATCATCATTCCTGACAGGCGTATCAAGGCGCCGTTTACCGCGGGAAACACGGGAACTGCTCTCGAGGGTGAGCAGATCAACCATGAGAAACGAGCAGCCCGTGCTTCGGCGCGGACTGCTCGTTTTCTGGTCGTGGATTCCGCGGTTACCGCGCCGCGGCCATCGACTGCACTGCCTGGGTTTCGAAGCGGGCGAAGTCGCGCTCCAGGCGCCACTGCAGCATGGCCTTGGGGCTGCGCCGGACGAAGGCGCGGCAGCGGGCACCCTGCATCCCTCCGGCGGACGGCGCGCACGGGGCCGCGGGGGTGAGCGACGACAGGTCGCGCCAGAGCGGGTCGCCCTCCACGAAGGCGTGCTGAAGCGACGTGCGGGCCATCATCTTGAGCGCGGGATAGCCCAGGTTCTGGTCGCGCACCGCCTTCATGTACTCCATCGACATCTCCGAGCGCGCCACGCCCTCGTCGTCCGTCGACAGGGCCACGGGCACGCCCGCGGCCATGTACGCGTGCAGCGGGTGCTCGGCGCCTCGGATGCCCAGGATCACGTCGTTGCTGGTGAGGTTGATCTCCACCATTACCCGGTTGCGCGCCATCTCACGCATCAGCTCGGCCGAGCTGTCCTCGTGCATGATGTCCACCCCGTGCCCGATGCGGCTGGCGCCCGCCACCCGCACCGCCTCGCGGATGTGGAAGCGCAGCCCCTCGGCGGGCACCAGCCCCGGCGCCAGCTCGCCCGCGTGCAGCGTCACCTTTACCCCCGGGTACAGCGGCCGCAGGAACTGGATCATCCGCATCTGCCGCGAATACTCGCGCATGGCCGTGGTGTCGTCTTCCGGCTGCACCAGGTTCAGCCCCACCACGCGGCGGTCCGCCGTGGCCAGCATGAAGCCCGTGAGGATCTGCGCGAACACGCGCCCGGGCGGCGCGGCGCGCGACACCTGGTACAGCCACCGCGCCTCCACCTCGCACCCTGGCTGCGGATTCGCCGTCCCGCAGCCCAGCACCGTGTCGCGCCGCGCCGCGATCGAAGTCAGCCGGGCGCGGCTGGCGGTGATGATCTCCGGAAGGCCGCGAGCCAGCAGCGTGTCGCGCATCGCGCCGAAATCGTCAGTCCAGCGCAGCGAGTCGCCCAGCGCGCGGGCGCCGCCGCCGTCCACCGTCAGCATCAGCTCCAGGTAGCGCACCCGGCCGATGGCAGCGCGATTGGACGCCTCGGCCAGCATGTCGCCCGTCCGGCGGTCGATGACGCCCATTCGGCCGAAGGTGGAAAAGAACTGGTTGTGGCCGCTGATGCCGCTGTTCGGCGTCCACCCCTGCATGGAGAGCGAATCGACCGACATCCGATACAACGCGCTCGTGTCGGAAAGGGTGGAGGCCAGGCGGAGCGTATCGTTGGGCGTGCACGGCCGGCGCGTGATGGCGCCCGACCGCGTGTTGACGCACAACCCGTCCTCCGCCGCCCAGCGCAGGTAGCTTTCCGCGTAGACGGCGCCGGACAGGTGGCTGTGCAGGTCTGCCCCCTTGGGCATTTCGCGGATGAAGATCGACAGGGCGCGCGGATCGGAGCGGATCCCGTCGAAGTAGCGGGCCGTCCGCTCTTCCGCTTCCCCGCCCTGCGCGGCGGCGGGAAGGGCGAAGAGGATGGCCGTGTTGACGAGCAGCGCGCGCAGGCGGGGCACACGTGCGATGGATGGATGGATCATGGGCGTTGGACCGAGTGGTGGGCGGGGGCTGCGGACGCGGGGCCTCCCTGACCGGGCCCAACTTAGTCGCGGAGCCGTGGCCGGGGAAGCATCACGACCTGCACTGGATCGATCGAAAATCGTACACCCCGCCAATTCCCGCGCAGGCACTGGCCTTCTCGTGCACCACCCCTCGTCCACCGACCGGTTTTCGGACATTCGGCGGAGAGGCGCCGCTGCCTTCCCGTAGGTCGCAAACACATGCACCGGGTCATCTTACCCGTTTGCGGGAACCGGGAACGGTGTTCGCTTTGGAGAGCCCCGAGGGCGGCCGGTCGCGCGCCCCGAATCGTTCAACGGAGCTGGACCGATGATCTCACACCGCCTCGCCGTTCTCATCCTTGCATCCGCCGCCCTGGCTGGCTGCCAGGACGCCGCGGGCCCCAGCGCCCCCGCCGCATCGTGCGACGCCGCCGTCCGCCTGGACCTGGCGCCCGGCGAAACGCGCGCGCTGAACGAAGCCCAGGCGCGCTGCATCGCGCTCGGGGTGAACGATGCCGGGTACGTGCTGGCCGGCTTCGACGCGCGGGCGCTGGACGCATCGGCGAGCGGTCCGTTCGCGGGCGAGCTGCCGGAGCCGCGCTACACCCTCGGCGACGGGGCGGGGGGAGCCGCCGCGTCGCAGAACCTGGTCGAGGCTGATGGCGGCGCCGATCGTCTCACCGGCGACCTGCGCCTGAACACCGCGCCGGCCCCGGGCGATCCGTACGCACGCGAGACCCCGTGGCGTGACGGCGAGCGGTTCCAGGTGCGGCCGATGGTGGGCGCGGGCACTGTGCCGGCGCGGGTGGTGAAGGTGGTGGGCGGCCGCTTCGTGCTGGCGGTGCTGGAGGGCGACGAGAGCGGCGCCGGGCGCGTGCTGGACCAGGCCGAGACGGCGTTGGATTTCCTGGCGGCGCAGGGCGTTCCCGTTCTCCGCGGCGCGCTGGGCGAAACCGTGCCGGTCACCAGCCCCGGCTCGGGCCAGCTGCTGATCCTGGCCGCGGCCTGGAACCCGGAGCACGGCGCCGGTGCCACCTGGTCGCGAGAAGATGCCGGCGGCGCGCGCAGCTTCGTGTGGCTGAACGTGAACGTGCGGCCGGGCAAGGGCGAGAACTTCGAGATGTACGACCACGCCAGCTATCGCCTGAAGGTGCTGGCGCACGAGATGACGCACGCGTGGCAGGTGCAGCACCTGCGCGGTGCCCACGGTGCCCCGCACGCCGCGCCGGGATCGGCCGCGTGGAGCATCGAGGGCGGCGCCGACTTCCTGGCGATGGACCTGCTGCGCCGCTACCTGGGCGTGGGCCTCACCGCCAACTGGGACTGGCAGGACCACCTGAACCCGCGCGAATCCGCCGCCATCTACGCGCTGGAGCCGGCGGATGCCCGCGGGCGGCTGCCCTGGGGCTACTACGACGCCGCCAGCCTGCTGCGCGACCTGCAGGTGCGGCTGATGAACGCCGGCCTGTCCGCGGACGCGGCGATGGCAGTGGTGGCCCGGGGCGCGGTGGAGGGCTGGTACGGCGACGACGGCGCGGGCGGCGCCTGCCACGGGCTGGTGGAGCGCGTGCGCGGCCACCTGGGCGCAGGGTGGGACCCCGCCGAGGCGGTGCTCACCTGGACCCTCACCCAGGCCGCGGACGACCGCACCAGTAACCGCGCCCTGAACAACCCCGTCTATCGCAAGGTGGGCGACCGCGGGGCCGCGTACGGGTGGAAGCCCGCGGCCGAGGTGCAGGCGGGGCGCGCGGGATCGTCCAGCTTCGGGCAGGTGAGCGGCGGAAGCTTCTTCGCCCTGGTGAGCGGCGCAGGCACCGTATCCGCCACGTCCGACACCCCCGGCATCCGCTGGATGATCGCCCGGACGAACTAAAAAGAAGGTCTCACACGGGGGGCACGGAGGACGCAGAGGAACTGCGGGAGCCCTCCCTTCCCTCCTCCGTGTTCTCCGTGCCCTCCGTGTGATCCAAATAGAAAGCCAGCCCGGGAGCGAACCCCAGGCTGGCTTTCTGTTTTGGAACTCATACCTTCAGCGCAGATCAGCTGCGCGCGCGGAAGTTCACGATGGTCTCGCGGCCGTCGGGCAGCCGCACCTGCAGCGACACCACCTGCCCCGCCCGCACCGCCTCCGACGCGGCGCGCAGCTCCTGCACCGTGCCCACCTCGCGGCCGTTGAAGCGCCGCACCACCATCCCGCGGCCCAGCACCCCGGCCGCCGGGCTCGCGGGATCCACCTCCGAGATCACCACGCCCGCCGCGCGCTCCATCCCCAGCTCGCGCGCAATCTCCGCCGTCACCGGCTCGGCGCGGAAGCCCAGCCGCCCCGTGGTTTCCGCCGGGGCGGCCACGTCCTCCTCCGCGGGCGCCGCCCGGCCGCGGGCGGCGCGCGGATTGGAGAACTCCTCCAGCCGCACCGCCACCCGGCGGCGGTCGCCGTAGCGAACCACGTCGAGCGTCACCCGGTCGCCCGGGCGCTTCTCCATCACCGTCTCCATCAGGTCGCCGGCGTTCTTCACGGCCTTGCCCTCCACGGCCACGATCACGTCGCCCATCTTCAGCCCGGCCGCCGCCGCGGGGCCGCGCGGCTCCGCCGACACCACCGCACCATCCGGCGAGGGCAGCCCGAACACCTCGGCGTCGGCCGGCGACACGTCGCGGATCTCCACGCCGATCATGGGCCGGTGCACGCGGCCGTCGCGCATCAGGTCCTCGGCCACGCGGCGCGCCAGGTTGATGGGCACCGCGAACCCGTAGCCCGAGTAGAAGCCGGTCGGCGAGGCGATGGCGCTGTTGACGCCGATCACCCGCCCCTGCAAATCCACCAGCGGCCCGCCGCTGTTCCCCGGGTTGATGGCCGCGTCCGTCTGGAGGAAGTGCTCCAGCGGGGCCTCGGCGCCGTTGCGGCCCATGATGCCCAGGCTGCGGCCCTTGGCGCTCACGATCCCCGCCGTGGTGGTCTGCCCCAGGTCCAGCGGATAGCCCAGGGCGAGCACCCAGTCGCCGATCTCCAGCACGTCGGCGTCACCCAGCCGCGCCACCGGCAGCCCGCGCGCATCCACCTTCAGCACCGCCACGTCGGTGTTGGGGTCGCGGCCCACCACGCGCGCCTCGAACTCGCGCTTGTCGGCCAGCACCACCATCACCCGGTCCATCCCCTCGACCACGTGGTTGTTGGTGATGATGTAGCCATCCGCCGAGATGATGAAGCCCGAGCCGCTGCCGGCCCTCGGCGCCTGCCCGCCCTGGCGGCGGAACATGTCCTCGAACGGCGTGCCCCGGAACTCGGGCGGCACCTGCTGCTGCGACACGGCGCGCGCGGCCGAGGCCACGCGAACGTGCACCACCGCCGGAAGCGCGGCGCGGGTGGCGGCGCGGAAGGCGCCCGAAAGCCCCTCGGCCGAGGCGATGGCACCCGGGGGCGCCACCGCCGGCCCGGCCGCCTGGGCACCCAGGTCCGGCAGCGGGTCCTTCACCATGTCGGCCGCCGTCATGGCCGTTGCGGTGCCCGCGACCAGCAGCGCGGGCATCCCGAGCTTGCGAAGCGTTGCGTTCATCGTCACTTATCTCCTGATCCAAAAACGTGGGGCGGCCAGGGACCACGCGGCCGCCGTCCTGCTGGCAAGGAATACCCGATCGTGCGAACCCCCGTTCCTGCAGGGGATTAGCGGACGATTAGCCCGCCCTTAACGCCTCTTAATCCAGGGCACCGATGAGGATTCTGATCGTAGAAGACAATCCGCGGATCGCCGGGTTCCTGCAGAAGGGCCTGCGCGAGGAGGGGTACGTGGTCGAGATGGCGGCGGATGGCGACACGGCGTGGGAGAAGGCGACCACGCAGGGCTTCGACGCCGCGGTGGTTGACGTGATGATCCCGGGGCGCTCCGGCATCCAGCTCGTCCGCGACCTGCGCGAGCGCGAGGTGCGCCTTCCCGTGCTGATGCTCACGGCGCGCGACCGCACCGAGGACAAGGTCGTGGGGCTGGACGCCGGCGCCGACGACTACCTGACGAAGCCGTTCGAGTTCTCGGAACTGACGGCACGCCTCCGCGCGCTGCTGCGGCGGGGGGGAAGCCCCGGTGCGTCGGCGGTGCTCAAGGCGGGGGACGTGGAGATGGATCCCGCCACGCGCGAGGTGCGGCGCGGCGGAAAGCCGGTGGAGCTCACGCCGCGCGAGTTCGCGGTCCTGGAATACCTGCTTCGCAACGCGGGCCGCCCGTTGAGCCGCGCGGCGATGATGGAGCACGTGTGGGGAATCCGATTCGATCCCGGCACCAACATCGTGGACGTGTGCATCAACTCGCTGAGAACCAAGCTGGAAGACCGCGACCGGGGGCTGATCCAGACGGTCCGCGGGGTGGGGTACGCCATCAAGCCCCCGGCTGGGGAGCCGGAGTGAACCGCCCCCGCTCGCTCCGGCGCGAGATCGTCGCGGGGTATTCGCTGATCCTGCTGGTGGCGCTCACCCTGTTCGCGGGCGCCGCCTACGGCATCCTGCGGCGCTCGCTGAGGAGCGCGGGCACCGAGTCACTCCGCCAGACCGCCGCCACGGCCGAGCGCTTCATTGCACCCGGCATTCCCCGCGTGGCCACGCACGAGCAGCGGCTGCCGCCCACGGAGGGCGCGGTAGAGACGCTGCGCCGCCGCTCGCGCCTGGTCACCGGCGAAACGGTGGAGATCTACGTCGCGCGCACCGGCGCCGTCGAGCAGCACGCCCTGCGCTCGTTCGTCCTGATCGCCCTGGTGCTGATCCCTGTGACGACGCTGCTGGCGGCGCTGGCGGGGCGAACGGTGAGCGACCGCATCCTGCAGCCCCTCAACCGCCTGGTGACGGCCTCACGGGAGATCGGCATCGGCGGGCTGGCGCGGCGCGTGGACGAGCCGGAGCGCCCCACCGAACTGCGCGAGCTGGCCCTGGCCTACAACGGCATGCTCGAGCGCCTTCAGCGCGCCGTCGAGGCCCTGCGCAGCTTCACCGCGGACGCCAGCCACGAACTGCGCACGCCCCTCACCGCCATCCGCGGCACGGCGGAGGTCGCCCTCGCCCGCCCGCGCACCGCCGAAGAACTGCGCGACACGCTGGAAGAGGTGGTGGACGAAACGCGCGAGATGCTTCACCTAGTAGAAGACCTGCTGACGCTGGCGCGCGGCGAGCAGGTGGAATCCGGCCCCGACGAGATCGCCGACCTGGCGGAGGTGCTTCGCGACGTGCAGGACGTGGGCGAGGCGCTGGCGGCGGCCAAGCCGGTGGATGTGCGGCTGGACGTCCCCAACGCGCTCCCCCTGCGCGGCGACGGGGGGGCGCTCCGCCGCCTCTTCCTGAATCTGGTGTCGAACGCGGTGAAGTTCACCGAAGCAGGCGCCGTGACGATCACCGCGCGCTCGATCGCGTCGACGGAAGAGCCGGCGGATGGCCGGGAATGGGTGGAGGTGCAGGTGGCGGACACCGGCAGCGGCATCTCTGCCGAGGCGCTGCCGCGCGTGTTCGACCGCTTCTACCGAGAAGACGCGGCCCGCAACCGCAGCGGCGGCACGGGCCTGGGCCTGGCCATCGCCCGTATGGTCGCCGAGCGCCACGGCGGCACGATCTCGGTTCGCAGCGCCCCCGGAGAGGGGAGCGTGTTCACGGTGCGGCTGCCAGCGAGTGCGTGAGGGGAGTGCGGGAGTGCGGGAGTGCGGAAGTGCGGAAGTGCGGAAGTGCGGCAGCATGCACGCCACTCTGTCATCCTGAGGCCCAAGCGAGCGACCCTCGCCCGCGGCACACCCCACGCGGGCGGAAGGATCTAGCCGGGGACAGGTACAAGCTCGGGCGCGGCAGCGGTCATCGATGCGTGGACCTCGGCCTTCGTCCTGGCGGTTGAAACCGCAGCTGGAAAGTCACGAAGTCCGCCTTCGCGGACTGCACGCGAAGCCGAGCGCGCGAAGCCGGCCTAAGTGCGGTTCAGGTCTCCCCCTCCCCTGCGAAGCGGGGGACGGGGGCCGGGGGGAGGGGGCTCCCAAGGCATGCGAGACAGCCTATCGAACCTCACCCGAATTTCCCCCCTCTCCGCACAGCAGGATCGTGCGGGGAGGGGCCGGGGGAGGGGCCCACCCGAAGTTCCCCCCTCTCCCGCGCCGTTTGCGGGGGAGGGGCCGGGGGAGGGGGAACCTACCCCTCCTTCAACCGCGCTTCCGCCAGTTCCAGCACGTAGCGCTTGCCGGGAAAGCGGATCAGCCGCAGGGCCTCGTCGTACGTGGCCCAGCGGTAGTCCTCGGCTTCGCGTGAAATGACCACGCGCTCTTCCTGGGTTTCCGCCAGAAAGTACACCACCTTCTTCACGATCAGCGTTCGCGCATCGCCCTTCCCCTGCGTAAAGACGTACCGCTCCTCCTCACGAAAGCCGCGGAACAGCGAGATCTGGGTTTCCCCGATGCCCGCCTCTTCCCACAGCTCGCGAACCGCGGCCTGTTCTTCCGTTTCCCCGGACTCCACTCCGCCCTTGGGAAACTCCCATATGGGACGCCTGGTGAGCGCCGAACGCATCAGCAGGTAGCGCCGCTCGCTTCCCCCGTTCCGGAAGAGCACGACGCCCGCCGCCGTCTGCGAAATTCTTCTCATCCTCCCCTCCGGCGCGTAGAGGCAGGGACGTATTTGCGTGCAATCTGCTACGGACAAAGCGCGCAGGCAACCGGCATGATGGTTGCCCGCGCCGCCGCCCGACGCCCTTGCATCCCCAGCACCTAAGATACGCGATGGACACGCGCCACCGCTCCGCCCCCGAGCCCCCCGAGAAGCCGAATCCCCGCGCCACCGCCGAAGACGTGCAGCGTGGGCGCAGGCTCCAGGAGCCGCTGCCCGTTACGGCGTCGCTGTGGAAGCGCGTGATCCACGAGTTCATGGCCGACGACATCAGCAACCAGGCCGCCAAGGTCGCCTACTACTTCTTTCTTTCGCTGCCGCCCTCGGCCATGGTCATGTTCGGCCTGACGGGCTTCTTCGGCGGGCAGGAGACGGGCGACTGGATGACGCAGCGGCTGACGACGTCCCTCCCGGCGGAGGCGTCGGACCTGGTGTCGGGGTTCGTGAACGACGTCGTCCACCGCAACGCGCCCGGCCCGCTTTCCATCGGCCTGCTGCTGGCGCTGTGGGCGGGAAGCAACGTCTTCACCGCGCTCGAAGACACGCTGAACGAGTGCTACGGCGTGGTCGCCCAGCGATCGTGGATCCGGAAGAAGCTCGTCGCCGTGGGGATGCTGGCCGCGTGCGCCCTGCTGTTCCTGGGCGGCAGCGCCGTGCTGGTGGGCGGCGGCGGGATCGCCAGGTCGCTCGGACTGGGCGAGGCGGGCCGCATGGCGTGGGCGGTGGCGCAGGTGCCGCTGGGCTTTGCGCTGATCACCGCCACCTTCTGGCTGATCTACTACGTGCTTCCGCTCAAGGACCAGTCCGGGTGCAAGAAGACGCTGCTCAAGGCGTCCGCCGTCGTCGCGGTGATCTTCGTGATCGCCTCGCTGGCGTTCCGCCTGTACGTCACCAACTTCGGCTCGTACAGCGCCACCTATGGGCTGCTGGGTACCGTTACCGTCCTGCTGCTGTGGATGTACGTAACCTCGCTCGTCGTCCTGCTGGGCGGTGAGATCGCGTCGGAGATGGAGCGCTCGGCGTAGCACGCGCGCTCCATCGCGGATCTTCCCAGTTTCGCGCGAGCTGGTTCGCCGCTACTTTTGTTTTCCGTCCATCCCGCCCGCGGTTCCTTCCCCGTTCCTCCCCGCCCGATGTCCAGCACCCGTCCCGTACTCCGCGCGTTCGTCTGCGGTCTCGCGATCGTGACCATCGTGGCCAACATGTTGCCGCCCATGGAGTTCGTCGTGGCGGTGCGGGCGGGCAAGGCTTTGCTGACGCCCGGCGTCATCGGCCTGGTGCTCCTGCTCGTCGTGGCGCCGCTGTCCGCCGCCGGCCTGGCCCTGGTCCTCGTGTGGCGCAGCTGGGCGCGCGACGACGCCCGGGTGCTCGCCGTGTTCCTGGGACTGCTGTCGTACGGGTTGGGGGGGGAAGGGACCTGGATGATGCTCAGTAGGTCGGGGCTTCCGGACTGGGCCGTGTCGATGCTGGATACCGGGATGCCGCTGGCCTCGGTCGCCGGGATGGCGGTGATGATCCGCTTCTCCAGCATCTTCCCACACCCCCTCTCGCTCGGTGACGTCCGGCCCGGGGCCTCGCGCCTCAGCCACATCGTCGCGGGCGCCCAGGCGTGGGCCATGGACCCGGCCCAGCTGCGGCGCGCGGCGGCTTGGTTCTGCGGCGTGGCGATCCTGATCCCGCAGGCGATCTCCATCGGCACCGGCCTGCGTGGTAACGAGATCGACCTCGTGGTCTACTCCAAGTACCTGGCGCTGGCCGCGCTGCTGGCGGCGGTGACGCTGAGCGCCGCGAACCTGCGGACCAACTACCGCCGGGCCGACGCCGCGGGCCGGCGGCAGATCTTCTGGGTGCTGGAAGGGTTTCTGTTCGCCACGGCGGTCGCGGTGCTCGCATCGGCGCTGAAGCTGCTGCAGAATGCCACGGGGTACCAGGCCGCCCAGGTGCACTGGTACGCTTTCGCGCTGCTCGCCGGCTTCCTGGGGCTGCTGGCGTGCCTGGCGATTGCGCTGTTTGGCTCCGGCGCGCTGGACCCGTCGCTGGCCCTGCGCCGCACCGCCGTCTCAGGTGTGCTGGGGCTGCTGGCCGTCGTGCTCTTCGCCGTTTCCGAGCAGGTGATGCAGGAGTGGCTGGGTGCGCGCCTGGGGCTCAGCGCCCGGACGGGCGGCATCGTCACCGGCGTGGCGCTGGGCCTGGCGTTCGAGCCGCTGCGCACTCGCACGTCCGCGTTCGTGGAACGCCAGCTCGCGCACTTCGGCGCGGAGGCGGAGGCGCCTGCCAGGCCGCTCCCGGCGGGCGCCGTCCCGGCCTGACCGGATGGCCCCGGCCGCACCCGCCCCGCGACTCCGCGTGCTGATCCGCTTCGTCCTCCTGATCCTGGCGGCCTACGCGATCTTCGCCGCGCTGGTCTGGTTCTACGCCGAGAGGCTGATCTTTCAGCCGCCCGCCGGCCGGTATCCGTCATCGCCCGACGCGGTGTCCATCCCGCGTCCGGGCGGCGGAAGCATCTCGGCGGTGCACGTCCGCAACCCCCAGGCGCGGTACACCGTGCTGTTCAGCCATGGAAACGCGGAGAGCATCTGGCACAACCTGGACTTCTTCCGCGAGATGGCAGCCGCGGGGTTCAGCGTCCTGGCGTACGACTACAGCGGCTACGGCCTGAGCACCGGGCGGCCGTCGGAGCGCGCCGCGTACGGCGACATCGACGCCGCGTACGACCATCTCACGCGCAGCGAAGGCGTGCCGCCTGGGCGGATCATCGCGCACGGACGGTCGCTGGGCGGAGCCGTGGCGGCGGACCTCGCCAGCCGGCGACCGGTGGCGGGACTGGTGCTGGAAAGCACGTTCACCACCATCCACGGCGCCGTCAGCGACGTTCCGCTGGTGCCCTTCGACCGGTTTCGCACCTGGAGCAAGCTGCCCAAGGTTCGCGCGCCCGTGCTGGTGATCCACGGCACGGAGGACGAGGTGATCGCGTTCGCTCACGGCCCGCGCCTGTACCAGCGCGCGCCCTCTCCCAAGCGGCACTACTGGGTGCAGGGCGCGGGGCACAACGACCTGCTGTGGGTGGCGGGAGATGAATACTGGCGGGTGCTCACAGACTTCGCCGCCAGCCTGCCCGCGGAGGAGAAGCAGTGAGGCGCTCGATGACCGTCCTGTCGATGGCGTGCGCGCTCGCGGCCTGCGGAAACGACAATCCGGCGGCGCGGCTGGGCAGCGGAGGCAACGCGCCAGCGCAGAACGCGCCGAAGCTCACCCCTGAATCCGGCAGGGGATCGCCTGCCCCGCGAACGATCCACATCCACCCCAACCACGCGACGTACCAGGTGGTGCTCCACGAGCGCGAGGGCGGCATCGTAGACAGCATCCACGTGCGCCGCGGAAAGCGCCTCGTGCAGACGCTGAAACCGTCACCGAACGCGGCGACGGCAGGCCTGGGGGCCGAACGCGTCTCCACGCCGGACCTGGACTTCGACGGCCACGCCGACCTGGCGCTGGTCACGGAACTCGCTGCCGGCACCTCGCGGTCGGACTACTGGCGGTTCGACACGGCGACGGGGCGCTACGAGTTCCTGGGCAACCACGAGACGCTGCAGGTGGACACGGCCGGGGAGGCGCTGACGACCTTCAATCGCGGCGGCCACGGCGGGCGCATCTGGACGGCGGCTCGTCTCGGCTTGATGGACGGCGCGCTGGTGCCCCTCCGCACCGAAGAGCAGGCGTGGCTGGACGATGCTCAGGTGTACGTCTACACCGTTTGCGAGAGGCGCGGCAGCCGCCTCAAGGAAGTCAGCCGCGACACCCTGGCCGACGGCGACCTTCACGCCGGCCCCAGTTGGGATCCGAACGCTGAACAGCAGGACTGATCCGAACCCGCCGGGTCCCGCCCGGCACCATCACCTCACCCCTGGAGAAACCTCATGGCCCGTCGCAGAAGCGTTTTCGTTCCCCTCTTTGCCCTGGCGCTAGTCGCCGCATTCGGCTGGGTGTATTTCGGCCCGCACCTGGCGCTGAAGAAGCTGCAGGCTGCGGCGGAGAGCGGGGACATCGAAGCGATGAACGAGCTGGTCGACTTCCCCGCCCTGCGCACCAGCGTCAAGGAGAACGCGAAGACGGCGGTTTCGCGCGAGCTTTCCAACCGCACCCGGCTGCCGGGGGTGGGGGCCATCGGCGGGATCCTCGCGGGACGGGTGGTGAACCCGGTGGTGGACCTGGCCGTCACCCCGTCGGGCGTCGCCGCCCTCACCAGCGGCCGGCTGCCCGGCGGGCGCGACGACGACGGCGCCAAGCGCCCCGGCGTTCCGAAGGAGTTGAAGAGGAAGCTGGGCTACGTGGGGATGGGCCGCTTCGAGGTGCGCTACGTGGACCGCGAGTCGGGCGACGAGCGCATCGCCCTGATCATGCGCCGCGACGGGCTGAACTGGAAGCTCACCGGCGTCCGCTTCGTCGAGGCCCAGACGCGCTGACGCTCCTCACGTCTGACGGTCGAAGACCCGTCCGCACCCGTGCGGACGGGCCTCACGGTATCCAGATATCCGTTAGCCCAAAGTCGTTTCCCACGAAGAGCAGAGGCCGATTCTCGACCCGCGCGACCGCGTAGCTCAGGCAATCGCCAAAGTTGAGCTTTGCGGGGTGCCGACCCTTGCCGAACTGGTCGAACGCTTCCACCGCGACGATCCAGTGCGTGGCCAGGAACGGGATCTCCGCAACCCGAAACGTATCCCTGAATTCCGCGATCAGCCTTTCCCAATCTGGGCCCAGGCGACGGGAGAGCACCATTCCGGTTTCGGTGAGGCTGGGGGTTCCTATCCCAACCTGCTTCTCCAGCATCAGGAGCTTAACAAGGTGATCGGAACCGTCCTCGTCAGGATGACCGCGATTGCGGCGGAGCTGTCTACGATCACTGTCTACCGTAGCCCAGCAGCTCTGCTTTTTCCTCCCGCGTGATCCGCTTACCGCGGACCTCGCAAGGGATCTTCGGCCAGACGTCGTTCTGAAGCCAGTTCATCACCGCGCCTCTGCGCTTCAGGTAGTCAGCATGATCGTGGATGATCGAGGTGAGAGCATCGGCCTCATCCAGCTGCAGTTCGGCCGCGATCTCCTGGATTAGGCGTTCCAGCTCGGGGTTATCGATGGTGATCGGCATGGCTCGGCTCCGTTCGGGTCGTCCGATTGCTTACCTACGCTAGCATGCCCATGAGCGGGCATGGTATCTCTCTTGACCATCTCTCACGGGATCGAAGTCCCGTCCGCACACGGGTCGGACCTTCAGGCTTTCCAGAGGTCCGTCAGGGGAAAGTCGTTGCCCACGAACAGCAGTGGCCGGTTCTCCACGCGCGCAACCGCATAGCTCAGGCAGTCACCGAAGTTCAGCCGCGCGGGGTGCCGCCCCTTCCCGAACTGCTCATACGCCTCCACGGCAATCACCCAGTGGTCGGATGAGAACGGGATGTCCTCCAGTTGGAAGCGAGCCTTGAAGTCGTCAATGAGCGTCCGCCAATTCGGGTGCGGGCGCGACGCGAGCACGATCCCGCACTCCGCCAGGCTGGGCGTGCCCATCCCGACCTCCGTCTCCATGACGAGACGGCGGACCAATGCTTCGAAATTGGGCTCGCGCAGGATGATCGCGACGGCCGCGGACGTGTCCACGATCATTCGGGACCGTACCCAAGAATGCACGCCTTCTCTTCGCGCGTCAGGCGCTTGCCCAGCTGCTCTGGCGGGATGTACGGCCAGACGTCGTTCTGAAGCCAGTCCATGACGAGCGCCGTCTTGCGCTCGACTTCGCGATGCTTCAGGACGAGCGCGCGGATCGCCTCCACGTCGTCGACTTCCTTCTGCTCCGCCAGTTCGCGGATGAACTGCTCCAGTTCGGGATCGTTGATCGTAATCGGCATGGCTCGGCTCCGTTCGCGTCGTCCGGTTGCCACCTACGCTAACATGCCCTGAGCGTCCGGTCCAGTGGTCAGAAAAAATCAGTCCGGACGGTGGCGCAAATCGTACTGTCTGGCCCGTCTGACACCGTGTCCTTATCTTGGCGGGCATGGTATCTCTCTTCGACATCCTGGGGCCGACGATGGTTGGGCCGTCTTCGTCGCACACGGCCGGCGCCTGCCGGCTGGGGCTGATCGCGCGCGCCGTCGCGGGCGGCATGCCCGAGTCCGTCCGCATTCAGCTTCACGGCTCGTTCGCCGCCACCGGCGAGGGGCACGGAACGCATCGCGCCATCGTCGGCGGGCTGATCGGCCTGGCGCCCGACGACCTGCGGCTGCGCGAGGCCTACGACGAGGCCAAAGCGGCCGGGCTCCAGTGGGAATTCGAGGAAATCGACCTGGGCGACGAGGCCCATCCCAACACGGCCATCTTCAACGTGACCCTGGGCGGCGAGCAGCTGGTGATCCGCGGCGCATCGCTGGGCGGGGGGCGCGTGGAGGTTTCGGAGATCGACGGGTTTCCCGTGGCCCTGGGCGGCTCGTACCACACGCTGGTTCTGCTGGCGCACGACGAGCCGGGGACCATCGCCGCCGTCGCCACCGTCCTGACGGGGCACCACGTGAACCTGGCCACCATGCGCGTGGACCGCACCGGCCGGCACCAGGACGCGCTGATGACCATCGAGGCCGACGAGCCCATCAGCGAGCCCGCGGTGGGCGCCATCCGCTCCTTCCCCTGGCTGCGCTGGGCGCGCGTGGTACCGAAGATCGCGTGAGAACAGGAGGCGGACCGGGTGACGCCCGCCGGGAACGGCTGCCGCGGTTTTTGCAGACGTGCAGGCAGACGAAACCCTGTACCGCGTAGCTGTTCATGCACAAATCCATCGAATCGCTGATCCGCGACGCCGAGCAGAGCGGCCGCCCGCTGCCCCAGGTGGTGCTGGATAGGGAGTCCGCCGAGATGGGGATCGCGCCGGAGAAGATCCGGGCGCGCATCGGCCAGACGCTGGGCGTAATGCGCGGCGCCATCGCCGAGGGGCTGGAGGGCAAGGTCCGCTCGGCCTCGGGGCTCACGGGCGGGCGCTCCAAGCGGTTGTGGGACGACGGTCCGCGCATCCTGGGCCCCCGCGTCACCACCATCCTCGCCCGCGCCATCTCCACGCTCGAGGTGAACGCCGCGATGGGGCTGATCGTGGCCGCCCCCACCGCGGGCGCCGCGGGTGTGCTGCCGGCCATCCTGATCTCGGTAGACGAGTTCGCGGACGGCGGCATGGGCGAGGACCGGCTGATCGATGCCATGCTCGTGGCGGGCGGCGTGGGCGGGGTGATCGCCCAGCGCGCCTCGCTGGCGGGCGCCGAGGGCGGGTGCCAGGCCGAAACCGGCACGGCGGCAGCCATGGGTGCCGCAGCCGTCACCTGGCTGCACGGGGGAACGCACGAGCAGATCTCCACCTCCATCGCGCTCTGCCTACAGGGAATGCTGGGGCTGATCTGCGACCCCATCGGCGGGCTAGTGGAAATCCCCTGCATCTACCGGAACGCCAGCGCCGCCATGCAGGCCATCGCCGCAGCCGAGATGGCGCTCGCGAACCTGGATTTCCCCGTCTCGGCGGACGAGGTGATCGATGTGATGGGCGAAGTGGGCCGCCGGATGCCCTCGGCGTACCGCGAAACGGCGATGGGCGGCCTGGCCGCCACGCCCTCGGCGCAACGACTGGTGCAGATCCGCCCCACCAAGCGCCCGTCCGGGGCCAGCAGCTAGGGGCGCTCACACCGGGGGGCCTCACCCGGCCGCGGTGACCGGCGTCCACCCTCTCCCACAAACAGCGTGGGAGAAAGAGGACACTTCGGGTTTGGTGCATCCGAGCCAGTCCGGTGCTCGGGCCGGCGCCCCCCATCCCCAGCCCTTCCCCCGCAAACTGCGCGGGGGAAGGGAGCCAGCCCGGTGTGCCAGGCCAGCAGAAGCGCATCGAAGGTCTCCCCCTCCCCTGCGCAGCGGGGCGGGGGCCGGGGGGAGGGGGCTGTCGCGGGATGCGGCGCACCCAGTCGAACCCGGTGCGAAGTTCTCCTCTCTCCCGCGCGGTTTGCGGGGGAGAGGCCGGGAGAGGGGGCTGCCGCAGCCTGCGACGCACCCCATCTCATTCCGTTCGAAGTTCTCCCCTCTCCCGGCGCAGTTTGCCGGGGGAGGGGCTGGGGGAGGGGCCCCTTCGCCCGCTGGACACGGCCGCTCCAAGGTGAAACTTTGTCCTGGGGCGACGCGTATCCGGTCAGGTGAATCGAATGATGATGATCCCGTTTTCCGTACTCCTGACCATCCTGGTCGCCGGCCTGGTGGCCCGCTGGGTGGTGTCGGCCTGGCCCGGCGGCGACGGACACGAGCTGGCGGGGCGCGACGCGCAGATCCGCCGGCTTCGTGAGGAGATGGATACCCTGCAGTCCGAGGTGCGGCGCCTGAGCGAGGAGCAGTCGTTCATGATGCGCCTGCTGTCCAAGGGCGACGGCCCATCCGCCGGCCAGCTTCCGCCGCCCGCGAACGAACCCCAATCGGAGAGCCCCTGATGGTGACCCGCGAGGACGTGGTGAACTTCCTGAACCGCATGGAAATGGGGTACGAGGAAGTAGACGATGGCATGTGGCTGGCCTACCCCGGCGAGCCCGATGGAGGCGCGCCCCTGGTGATCAGCCATGCACCGCCGCTGCTGGTGTTCCGCCTGAAGGTGCTCGACGCGCCGAAGGACGGGCAGAAGTGCACCGAGCTGTACCGCCGCCTGCTGGAGGCCAACGCCACCGACCTGGTGCACGCGGCCTACGGGCTGGAGCAGGACGACGTGATCCTCACCGAGTCGATGGAGCTGGAAAACCTGGACTTCAATGAGTTCCAGGCTACCGTCGACTCGTTCCAGATGGCGATCGCGACACACCTGGAGTCGCTGGCCACGTTCCGCGACTGCTGACGGCTTTCTTTTCGCTGACCAACACGTCCGGCGCACGCCCGGCCCCGCACGGCCCGGCGCACCCAAAGGACCCAGAACGGCTAGGACGATGGGGATCTTCACGAAGCTCAAGATGCTGGTCCGGTCGAACCTGAACGACCTGATCGCCCAGGCGGAGAACCCGGAGAAGATGCTCGAGCAGGTCATCATCGACATGCGAGAGCAGCAGACCCGGGCCAAGCAGGAGGTGGCACTCGCCATCGCCGAAGAGCGCAAGCTCAAGTCGCAGGTAGACGCCGAGGCCCGCCAGGCGCAGGAGTGGGAGCGCCGCGCCATGCTGGCCGTTCAGCAGGGGGGCGACGACCTGGCCCGCCAGGCGCTGATGCGCCAGCAGGAGTACGCGCAGCGCGCCCAGAGCATGCACGAGACCTGGCAGCGGCAGGTGGCCGACACCGAAAAGGTGAAGGACGCGCTGCGGCAGCTGCAGGTGAAGATCGAGGAGGCGCAGCGCAAGAAGAACCTGCTGATCGCCAAGCAGAAGCGCGCGCAGGCGCAGCGCCGCATCCACGAAACGATGGCCGGCCTGTCCGACACGTCGGCGTTCGAGACGTTCGAGCGGATGGCGCAGAAGATCGAGCACAACGAGCGCCTGGCGCTGGCCGCCGCCGAGGTGTCGGAAGAGCTCTCGGGCGACCCGCTGGAAAAGCAGTTCCGCGCGCTGGAGGCCGGCGGCGGCAGCGCCGACGTGGAGTACCGGCTGCTGGAGCTGAAGGCCAAGGCCGGGCTGGGGCTTGCCCCCGGCGCCGCGCAGCCCGCCCTGCCGCAGGGGTCGGGCGCACCGCGCCTGGGCGCCGGCCAGCCGGCCGCGCAGCCGCAGGACCTGTCGGTGCACGACGCCGAACTGGTGGACGACGACGCGGGCGCGCACACGGCGGCCGAGCGCACGGCTTTCGCGCCGCCCCCTCCGGCGGACGCGACCCAGGCGCACGGCGGCGGCAACCTGGCCGACGCGGACTTGGCCGCCCGCATCGACGCCCTGAACCGCGGCTGAGCGCGGGTTGGCCAGCAATAACAAGGCGGGGCCGGCAACGATGCCGGCCCCGCGATCACTCGTGTAAATAGAGATCAAGCCTAACTATAGTAGCAGGTAGTCGTGATTCCACCCGCGCTGTTCCATCGCTCCGAGCAGGACTCCAACTCGTAAGTGTTGCCGTCGCGGGTCTTAAGGAAATACCCGAACTTCTCCTTGCAGAGTTCGAGGCACGCAAACGCGTCTTGGGGGACGATGGCGACCAGGATCATGAGTCCCGCACCGCGGACGAGGCTTCGGCGGGCGCTACGGCCGGCTTTAAACAAGTGCCGATTCATTGCTTTTCGAGTGAGGGTTTGGGGATTGAAGGAGGGCGCCAACGCTTCAGTCGACCGGTGGCGTGAAGGTGACAGTCATCCGAATCGTGAAGGGCGCCGCACGACCATCGCGCATAGCGGGGCGGAACGGAACCTCGCGCAGGGCCGCTTCAGCCGCGGGGGCAAAGCGCGTGTCGTACCTAAGGGCAAGTTCCCGCTCCACGAGGTCGCGCGAGCCCGGCACTCGCTCCCGGACAACGATTCGGTGCTCATCTGTGGGGTTGGGAAGGGATGCGGGCGCCACCGCGCGAGCAGATTCAACGTGCCCCCGGTCGTTCACGGCCACATCGATCAGCACGGAACCGGAGATTCCGCCGCCGCGCAGCTCGGCAGGGTAATGTCTCCGCAGCGCGGCCCCGAGTACGTTGTCGTCCGGGTGGGGAAGGCTGCTTAGACCGGAGAGCTGCTGAACCTTCTGCGACGCGATCCGCCGGTCCTGCACGGCGGACCTGCTCGCCGCTAGCGGTGAAGCCCGTTCCTCTTCTGCCGCTCCATCCCCGCATCCGGTCACAACCAGAAACGCGGCGGATGCAAGGGCTAACCCGAAGCGATGTCGATTCATCCTCATCTCCTTATTCGTGAATATCGTGATTGTGCAGAAAGATTGCTCGGGAAGAAGAATGCACGCCCCCGAACCAAAGTATGTTTCCCGCCGCTTAGATGTCAAGCGTTGTGTCTCGACCCGATCACACCCTTCTCACGCCTGCCGCACTTCTCCTCGACGGTGGGGGCGCGTAGGTTACGCTTCGCCCCAACGTGCGCCGAGATCGCTACAGCCATGAGCTCCGCCGACCGACAGCAGAACCCGCCCCGACCGTCTCCCTTCGCCGTGCTCACGGCGGCGGTGGCGGCGGTGCTGCTGCTGCTCTTCGTCTACAGCGTCGCGCAGGTGCTGCTGCTGTTCTTCGTGGCGGCCCTCTTTGCGCTGTACCTGGGCTCCATCATCGGCTTTCTGGAAGAGCGCGCGCGGCTGCCCCGGGCGGCGGGGCTGCTCGTCGCCCTGGCGCTGACGGGGTTGTGGGCGTTCGCCGTCGGCTGGCTGGTGCTGCCGCCGGTGGCCCGGCAGACGCAGGCGCTGATCACGGCGCTCCCCGGGCAGATCCAGGTGTGGACGGCCAGCCTTCGCGACCTGGTGGAGCGGTATCCCCTGCTCGCGACGGTGCTGCCGCCCGAACGGCTGAACGAGCAGCTATCCACCGTGGCCGACAACGCGGGGCGCTTCGCCGCGGGCATCTTTCCCGTCGTCTTCGACACGCTGCACTTCCTCATCAATCTGGTCAGCGTGATGGTGATGGGGATTTACATGGCGCTGCGCCCCGAGCTGTACCGCGAGGGCGTGGTGCTGCTCGCGCCGCCGGTGCACCGCGAGCTGGTGCGCGACATTTTGGCGGACCTGGGCAAGTCGCTCCGCGCGTGGATCGGGGGGCAGTTCCTGGCCATGGTGTTCCTGGGCGTGCTCACCTGGATCGGCCTGGAACTGCTGAACGTGCCGTTCGCGCTGGCGTTCGGCGTGTTCACGGGCGTGGTGGTGATGGTGCCGTTCTTCGGAAGCCTGGTGTCGACGCTGCTCCCCGCCCTCTTCGTCCTGGGTGCGGGGGGCGCGGTGCAGGCATGGCTGGTGGTGCTGCTGGGGGTGGTGGTGCACCTGATCGAAGCCAACTTCGTGCACCCGCTGATCATGGAGCGGCGCGTGCACCTGCCGCCGGTGCTCACCATACTGAGCGTGCTGATCATGGCCGACCTGCTGGGCCCCATCGGCCTGCTGGTGGCGGTGCCGGTGCTGGCCTCGCTCATGGTGATCATCCGCCGGATCTACGTACACCGGCTGCTGGAAGGAAAGGGCTTCCGCCGCTTCGTCCGCGACGCCCCGGCCGAGGTCCGCGTCCCGGAATCGTCCATGAGGCTGGAAGGGGCGTCGGTGAGCATTCCGTCCATGCTCGAGGAGGCCGGTTCGGCACCGAGATAGTACGTGAGTGCGTTAGTGCGTGAGTGCGGAAGTGATCGCCTCGCGCACCACCGCTCGCGCACGCCCGGATCAAAAACGCACTAACGCACTTCACGCACTCACGCACTTCCCCGTCCGATGAATCACGACCTGACGACGTACCGCTACCTGGTGGTGGCCGAGGGGCAGTTCGGGCCACTGACCAGCAAGACGGCCAACAGCGCCGTCCGCTTCCTCCCCGACCGCGTGCTGGGCGTGATGGACTCGCGCCTGGCCGGCAAGACCGTGCAGGACGTCCTTGGATTCGGGGGCGGCATTCCCATCGTCGGAACGCTGGACGACGGGCTGGCGCTGGGGCCCACCGCCCTGCTCATCGGCATCGCGCCGCAGGGGGGCGCGCTTCCACTCGAGTGGCGGCCGATGCTGCGTCAGGCGATCGCCGCCGGGCTGCCCATCGTCGCGGGGCTTCACTCGCACATCTCCGACGACCCCGAGCTCGCCAGCCTGGCGGCGGAGCGCGGCGTGCCCATCCACGATCTGCGCAAACCGCCGACGGACCTGCCCGTGAGCAACGGGCGGGCGCGGAACGTGGACGCCTACACCGTGCTTACCGTGGGCACCGACTGCAACATCGGCAAGATGACCGCCGGGCTGCACATCCGCGACGCGCTCACCCGGCGCGGCACGAAGGTGGGCTTCGCGGCCACGGGGCAGACGGGGATTCTGATCGAGGGATGGGGGATCGCCGTCGACGCCGTGGTGGCCGACTTCATCAGCGGCGCGGCAGAGCGGCTGGTGCTGCAGGCCGCGGAGGGCAACGACGTGGTGCTGGTGGAGGGCCAGGGCTCGCTGGTGCACCCGGGCTACTCGGGCGTCACCCTGGGGCTGCTGCACGGGTCCATGCCAGACGGGATGATCCTGTGCCACCAGCCCACGCGCAGCTGCCCGTACGGCGGCGGCGGCGTGTACTCGTGGATGCCGCTCCCCACGGTGCCGGAGATGATCACCATCTGCGAGAGCGCCATCGCGCCGCTGCGGCCCGCGAAGGTGATCGGAATCTCGCTCGTCACCTTCGACATGGACGAGGCCGCCGCACGAGACGCCATCGCGCGCACGGCGGAGGAGACAGGGCTCCCGGTGACCGACCCGGTGCGCTTCGGCTCGGAGCCGCTGGCGGACGCCATCCTGGCCGCGGCCGCGCAGAAGCGCTCGGCACCGCGTCCGGGCTGACGACGTGGACGCCGAGGCCGGAGTTCTTCGCGAACGGGCGGCGGCGCTGCGGGCCGAAGCGTACCGTCTTCTCCGCGGCACGGGCGCCCTGGAGGTGATCCACGACCTCGTCGGGACGGTCGAGGTCGTCGGCAGCGTGGACCTGGACCTGATGGTGTGGCCCGACATCGACCTGTACACCCGGCTTCACCCGCACGAGGGGCAGCGCCTGCTGTCGGTGGTTCCCGCGCTTCACGGGTGCATGGAGCGGCAGGGGTACCCGGTGGTACGCGCCAGCTTCAACGACGAGTACCGGCGGCCGGGAAACCCGTACGGCGAAGGACTGTACTGCGGTTGGAAGCTCCTGTCGCCGGACCGGGAACGGGTGTGGAAGATCGACCTGTGGGCCTGGGACGATGCGGCCTTCGAAGCGAAGATGGCCGAACACCAACAGCTTGCGCGCAGCCTGGCCCGCGCGGACCGCGACCTGGTGCTGCGCATCAAGGACGCGGTGCACGTGCGGCGCGAGTACCGAGACACGATCACCAGCCGAGACGTGTACGACTTTGCGCTGTCGGGACACGGCACGAGTATCCGCGACTTCGACGATTTCGTGGCGAGGCGTGGCGACGGATAGGAGGCACAAACGAAAAGCCCCGCTGGATGGCGGGGCTTCTTCGATTTTCGGTGCGGCCGTTCAGGTCAGCAGCAGCAGGTCTGCTCGCAGCAGCAGTCCGCGCAGCAGTCGCCCTCACAGCAGCACTTGTCGCAGCAGCAGGTCTTGGGATCGGTCATGGCGTCTCGCTGGTTCACGTGGGTGCAGCCACAACGGTAACCGCATGGCGCGCCGCGCACAAGCGCGCCGGGCTCACCACTGGATGGTGCCCTGCTTGCTGGTGTCTACCTCTTCGGCGTCGCCGCTCCGGAAGAGGAACTTCTCCGTCTGGTCGTACAGGAACGTCTTGGCCTCGGGGTCGCGCACGTTCAGGCCGTTGTGGTTGATCAGCATCGTCTGCTGCTTGAGCCACAGGGCCCAGCACTCCTGGCAGATGGAGGCGTGGATGCGCTTGCCCAGGTCGTTGTTGAACGGCGCGAACGGCATTCCCGCCCTGGTTTCTCCGCAGCGCGCGCAGGTGACGTCGGCCATCTGAGTCGGTCTGTTGTTCGTGTTGGTCAGGCGCCCGCCGGGCGCATCAGCTTCCATCGAATGTAACCCGTGGCGCAAGGCGCGGTCCAATCCCCATGCCCGATCCCATTCCCGCGCGCCTTTCCGACGAGGGCCGCACCGCCACCTGGAACCCGGCGATGACCTTTGCCTCGCACGTGCTGGTCCGCGTGCGCCTTCCGGATGGGCGCCTAGAGGACCGCCGGTCGATGAACAGCGGCCGCGCCCGCGTTCGCGGCGAAGAGATCATCGAAGCGATCCTGGCGGTCGATGAACCCGGCTGATCCATCCCGTCCGGACCGGCCCCGCCCAGCCGTTTATGGGTGCAATCCACCTTACGTTCCACGGCCTATGTGTCGATGACAATCTTCCGACTCGCCATTCCACTGCTGATCGCGGCCACGCTGGGCTGCGCCGCGCCCGCCGAGCCGAAGGTGGGCGCCACCGATGCCGTCGTGGAGCTGGATGCGTTCAGCGGGATCCCCAATCCCCGGTGGGTCCTGAGCGAAGCCGACGCGGTGGAACTGGCCGAACAGCTACGCGAGCTTTCACCAGCCGCCACGACGGAACTGCCGCTGGGGATTCTGGGCTTCCGGGGATTCCGGATCCACAACCCGGGCGGCGACGCAGGCATCCCCGAACACGTGTACATCAGCCATGACGGCGTGGTGATGGTCGGCAGAGAGCCCGCAGACGCGAAGTACTTCCGGGATGATGGCGGAGCGCAGCAGTGGCTCAAGGCCGATGCGCGGAAGCGCGGGTACGACGGCGTGTTCTGACGCGGATTCGTACGCAGGGCTGCACCGCTACCTGGGCATGCCTCAGTTCGACGGCAGTCCGAAGTCGTCGTATCCCAGGATCTCATCGACAGGCCGCGTATCACGGTCCGGCAGCGAGGCTACGAATTCCTGGATGTCGGAGACGTCCGCCAGAACGATGTCGTGCTCCCGCTGCCGTATGAGCCGGTCGGCTTTGGGATCGCTGCAATCAGACATGACTTTCCCTCACGCAGGGCGGCCGCAGTAGCGGCAGGCAGGGGCGTCCACGGCGATGGCGGCGCCGCAGCCCGAGCAGGGGATTGCGGTGGAGCGGACGGCGGCTGGCTTCGACAGGGCGCGGGCGGGCAGCACGCGGGCCAGGCGCGCGTACAGGTCGCGCGCGGTCGCGATGCCTCCCTCCGCCGGCCCGAACTCCACCTGCTGCGGCCAGCCCGTCGCCGAGTCGGTGGCCAGCACCACCGTTCCCGTAGCCTCCGCGACCCACAGGTGCGTGGACCGACTGACGTCCACCATCGCCGCCTGCTTCGCGACGTCCATCGGCACCAGGAACAACTTCTCCGTCGCAGCCAGCAGTTCCACCACCTGCCCGGCTTCCACCTCCGGAAGGCCGCCCCGGTACGTCACCAGGCCAACCAGCTTCGCCGACGCGGGGACGATGGCGCGCTGCCTTCGCAGTGCCTCCTCCTTCTGCCGCTGGATTTCCTGCTCGGCGCGTTCTTTCGCGCGCCACGCCTCCGCTTCGGCCTCGCTCTTCAGCCTGTGCGCCTTCAGCGCCACCCAGTACCCGGCGCCAGCGACGACCGCAGCGGCCACGAAATGCCCGCGCATCGCCAAGCTGCTGCCCGTCAGCATCCACATCCAGATCAGGGCGAAGATCAGGCACCCCTGCGCCGCCTGCAGACGAAAGCTCCCCAGGAGGGCAATGAAGAACGCGGCAATCACCGCCATCCCGTACAGTCCCACGGCAGCGTTGTCGGATGCGGGCTGCGCCTGGATCAACAGAAGCATGGTCATGGGCGGGGCGGGTGGATCTCAAAACGAGGGATGGTCGACGATCTGAACGCGGCGTAAACCTGGCGGTCCCGCGCAGGGCCGTCCAGTCACGCTCCATCCGCCGGAGCCCGGACCTTGCGATGCCCTGCGCGGCGGGCGATTTTGCGGGTTCCAGGGAAACGGAGAGAATGGACTACACGACCATCGATACCCCCGAGGCACTTCGCGAGCTGGCGCAGACGCTACGCGCGGAACCGCTGCTGGGCGTAGACACCGAAGCCGCCGGCTACCACCGCTACTTCGACCGGCTGAGCCTGCTGCAGGTTTCGTCGCGGACGCAGAACTGGCTGGTGGATCCGCTCGCCGTCGAGGACCTGTCGCCGCTGAAGGACGTGCTGGAAGATCCCTCGATCGAAAAGATCTTTCACGACGCCGACTACGACCTGCGCATCCTGGACCGCGACGCCGGGATGGGCATCTCGGGGCTGTTCGACACGCAGATCGCCGCCGCCTTTCTGGGCGAGCGCGCCCTGGGGCTGGGCACCATCGTCGAGAAGCACCTGGGGATCAAGCTTCCCAAGGAGTTCCAGCGCGCCGACTGGGCCGAGCGCCCGCTGTCGGAGGGGATGAAGCAGTACGCCGCCACCGACACGGCGCACCTTCCCGACCTGCGCGACCGCCTGAAGGCGGCGCTGGAGCAGATGGGCCGGCTGCACTGGGCGCAAGAGGAGTTCCTGCGCCGCGAGGGCACGCGCTGGACGGAGCCGGAAGACGGCAAGGAAGCGTTCATGCGCATCAAGGGCGCGCGCGACCTGGCGCCGCGCGGCCTGGCCATCCTTCGCGAGCTTCACGCGTGGCGCGAGGGCGTGGCGCGCGAGCGCGACCAGGCCACCTTCCGCATCCTGGGCAACCAGGCGCTGCTGGAAATGAGCGCCGCGCCGCCGGGAAGCATGCGCGACCTGCCTTCCGTCACCGGCATTTCCGAAGGGCTGGCGCAGCGCCGCGGGCGCGACATCCTGGCCGCCGTGCAGCGAGGCCTTGACGTTCCCGAAGACCAGCTTCCGCGCTGGCCGCGGGGACAGCGGTTCGAGCGCGACCCCGAGCAGGAGGCCCGCTTCGAGGCCCTGCGCGACGCCCGCACCCGCCTGGCCGACCAGCTGAACCTGGACGCGGGATTCCTGATTCCACGCGCCACGCTCGAAGAAATCGCCCGGGCGCAGCCCCGCACCATCGACGAGCTGGCGCAGGTGCCCGGCGTGCGCACCTGGCAGGTAGAGGCGGTGGGCCAGGGCCTGCTGAAAGCCATCAACCGCGGCTGACGAACCTGGAGGATAGAACGGATGAGGAGCATCATCGACGATCATGGCCGCACGTGGGAAGCGGTCGCCCTGCCCACCAAGGTGGCGCACCTGCGCAACGGCGCGCTGCTGGCCTTTCGCCTGCCTGACGAGCCCGGAACGGAGCCCGTGACGGCGCCGATCGACTTCAACAGCATCGACGCGGCGCACCTGGCCATCGGCACGATGAGCGAGAAGGAGCTGCGCCGGCGGCTGGAGTGGGCCAAGACGGCGGCGGGAATCGCCTGAACGGCAGGAAGTAGGGAATCGTGTCAGAACAGCCCCCGGCGCCAGCGGCGTCGGGGGCTGTTTTCGTGACCGGCAACCGACACTTGACATAGGGTGTGGGGGTATATAAACTGGTACCCGTGGGGGGTAACATGATCGTCCTGCACGGGAGGGTATGATGGAGAGGCTGACGCTGGAAATCGACGGGATGAGCTGCGGGCACTGCGTGGGAGCGGTCAGGCGCGCGCTGGAGGGAATCGACGGGGTGCAGGTGGAGAGCGTTCGCGTGGGCGAGGCATCCTTGCAATACGATCCGCGTACCGTCACCACGGATGCAATCGCCTCGGCCATCGCGGACGAGGGCTATCAGCCGCGAGGTGCGTGATGAACGCCACCGAGTGGATGGTGGTGGTGGGCGGGCTGGCCGCCATCGTTTGGGTCAACTGGTACTTCTTTCTCGCGGGTCGCACCACGGCGGAGGCAGCCGTCGGTGCGGCGGGCGTGCAGCAGGTGACCATCACCGTGCAGGGTGGCTACCAGCCCGCGCACGTGAAGGTGAAGCAGGGGGCGCCCGTGCGGCTGGTGTTCGATCGGCAGGAGACTTCCGGGTGCTCGGAGGAAGTGGTCTTTCCCGACTTCGGCATCCGCAAGTTCCTGCCGGCGCACAAGCAGACCACCGTCGAGATCACGCCCGAGCGCGCGGGCAGCTACGAGTTCACCTGCGGCATGAGCATGCTTCGCGGCAAGCTCACGGTCGAGTAGAAGGGTGAGGGACAGGATGCAGAGCACTCACGAGCACCACACGCATGCCGGGACACCGCCGACGCCGTCGACGACGCGGCCGGCGGCCGGCAAGGTGACGATTCCCGTCAGCGGAATGACGTGCGCCGCCTGCTCCGGCCGCGTGCAGCGGGCGCTGGAGAAGCAGCCCGGCGTGCAGGCCGCGGCCGTGAACCTGATGACGAAGAACGCCACGGTTCACTTCGACCCGGGCGCCACCTCGCCCGAGGCGCTGGTGGATACCATCCGCGGCACCGGCTACGGCGCCGACCTGGCCCGCGACGACCAGACCGCGTTCCAAGAGCAGGAGGCGCAGGACCGCGCGCAGGACGAGGAGTTCCGCGAGCTGCGGACCAAGGCGCTCGCCAGCTTCGCCGTGGCGATGATCGCGATGGTCGCCTCCATGCCGCTGATGGCGGCGGACGCACACGCGGGGCACGGGGCCACGGTAGACCCGTTCATGCGCTGGGCGATGGCGTGGATGAACCCCGCGCTTTCCAGTGCCCTGCCCTGGCTGTACCAGCTTCCCCGCGGCGTGATCGCCTACGGGCTGCTGGCGCTGACGGTGGGGATCATGGCGTGGGCCGGGCGGCACTTCTACACGCGGGCCTGGGCCGCTTTCCGCCACCACTCGGCCGACATGAACACGCTGATCGCGGTCGGCACGGGGGCGGCGTTCGTCTACTCCGTGGCGGCTACAGTGGCGCCGGGCTTCTTCATCGCCCGCGGCGTGCAGCCCGACGTGTACTACGAGGCGGTGGTCTTCATCATCGCGCTCATCCTGATGGGCAACGCCATGGAGGCGCGCGCCAAGCGGCAGACCTCGTCGGCCCTGCGCGCGCTGGCCAACCTGCAGCCGAAGACCGCGCGCGTCCTCCGCGCTGGCGCCGAGGCCGACGTGCCGGTGGACGAGGTGCTGCACGGCGACCTGGTGCTGGTGCGCCCCGGCGAGCGCATTCCCGTGGATGGCCAGGTGGCCTCCGGGCAGAGCGCCGTGGACGAGTCGATGCTCACCGGCGAGTCGCTGCCGGTGCAGAAGGGCCCGGGCGACCGGGTGATCGGCGGTACCATCAACCGCACGGGCGCGTTCCGCTACACGGCGACCACGCTGGGCGCGGACAGCGTGCTGTCGCAGATCGTAAAGCTGATGCGCGACGCGCAGGGCTCGCGGGCGCCCATCCAGCGGCTGGCGGACCGCATCAGCGCCATCTTCGTTCCCGTGGTCCTTTCCATCGCCATCGCCACCTTCGTCGTCTGGTTCGTGGCGGCTGACGCGGCACCCGGGGTCCGCGCCTTCGCCGCGGCGGTGGCGGTGCTGATCATCGCCTGCCCCTGCGCCATGGGGCTGGCCGTACCCACGGCCGTGATGGTGGCCACGGGCAAGGGTGCCGAAGCCGGCGTGCTGATCAAGGGCGGCGAGGCGCTGCAGCGGGCACGCGACGTCCGCACGGTGGTGCTCGACAAGACGGGAACCGTCACCGAGGGGCGCCCTACGGTCACGGAGCTGATGCTGGCTTCTGGATCGCCCGTCGCGAGCGAGGGCGAGCTGCTGCGGCTGGTGGCGTCGGTGGAGGCGTCGTCCGAGCACCCGCTGGCGGACGCCATCGTCAATCGCGCGAAGGAGCTGGGGCTGGCGCTTTCGGACGCGGAGAGCTTCCAGTCCGTCACCGGGCGCGGCGCGCTGGGCGTGGTGGATGGGCGCGCGGTGGCCATCGGAAACGCGCTGCTGATGTCGGACTACTCCATATCCGCCGACCCGCTGCGCGAGGATGCGCAGCGGCTGGCGGGTGAGGGAAAGACGCCGATGTACGTGGCGGTCGACGGACAGCTCGCCGGCCTGGTCGCCGTCGCCGATCCCATCAAGCCGTCCTCAAGAGCCGCCATCGCGCGGATGAAGCGGATGGGGCTGCAGGTGGTGATGCTCACCGGCGACAACCGCGCGACCGCCGAGGCCGTCGCCCGGCAGGCGGGGATCGACCGCGTGGTGGCCGAGGTGCTGCCCGAGGGCAAGGTGGCGGAGATCAAGCGGCTGCAGGAGGGGGGACAGGTCGTGGCGATGGTGGGCGATGGCATCAACGACGCTCCCGCGCTGGCCCAGGCCGACGTGGGCATCGCCATCGGCACGGGGACGGACGTGGCGATGGAGGCCAGCGACGTCACCCTGATGCGCGGCGACCTGGGCGGCGTGGCGGCGGCCATCCACCTGTCGCGCCGGACGATGAGGACCATGAAGCAGAACCTGTTCTGGGCCTTCATCTACAACGTCGTCGGCATTCCCATCGCCGCCGGGCTGCTGTACCCGGTGTGGGGGCTGCTGCTGAGCCCCATCCTGGCCAGCGCGGCGATGGCGTTCAGCTCGGTGAGCGTGGTGGCCAACAGCCTGCGCCTGCGTGGCGTAAAGCTGGCCTGAGTACAACATGATGTGGACCAATCACGGTCCGCACACTACATTCGGTGTGTCGCCCCGGTTTTGGAGCCGGGGCGCGGACACCGTTAAAGGGAGGCGGAGATGAGCGCTGATACGACGAAGGCGGGCGTGCTGGAGGTGACGGACCAGACCTTCGCGGCCGAAGTGGAGGGTGCAGAAGGGCTGGTGCTCGTGGACTTCGGCGCCGCGTGGTGCGGGCCGTGCCGGATGATGGACCCGGCGGTCAAGCAGATCGCCGGCGACTACGCCGGTCGGGTGAAGGTGGCCAAGGTGGATACCGACGCCAACCTGCAGGTGAGCACGCGCTTCAACATCCGGTCGCTGCCTACTTTCCTGCTCTTCCGCGACGGCAAGGTGGTAGACCAGGTGATCGGCGCCGTGCCGCGGCAGGCCATCGAGAACAAGCTGGCGGCGCTGCTGTAGGCCGCTTCCACGCGCGAACCGGGACGAGAGATGGCGACGAACATCGGCGAGGGAGCGACGGAGGCGGATGCCGCCACTTGCGGCTGCGGGTGCGGCACGGGTGGCGAGGGCGACCGGCACGCCGTCGCGGTGGACGGCGCCATCAAGGACCGCAATCTCAAGCGCCTGCGGCGCATCGAGGGCCAGGTGCGCGGCCTTCAGCGGATGGTGGAAGAAGACCGCTACTGCGCCGACATCATGACCCAGATCGCCTCCGTGCACGAGGCGCTGCGCAGCGTAGGTCGCGAGCTGATGCGCAACCACCTGAAGCACTGCGCCGCCGGCGCCATCACGGGCGGCGGCGACGGTGCCGAGAAGATGTACGACGAGCTGATCGACATGATGTACAAGAACGTCCGCTAGCTTGTACAAGGATTGTTCAGTGAACAGTTCCGCGTGTTCGGTACGGTGTTCGGAACCGGCGTGAACGGCTCGCCGCGGGAGGTGCGATCAGGAAAAAGCCGCATGTTTGCTGGGTTTTTTCGCGGGTCGAGATGCGGCACGGCGAGTGCTTTATGGAGAGCCGAACCGGGGCGATGGAAGCACCCGGCGAACCGAAACTCCGAAAGAGGCTCATCATGAAGAAGCTGCTTGCAGTGCTCGCCCTCTCCGCCCTGGCCGCCTGCGGCGGTGGCGACGAAGCCGCCCAGGAGCCCGCGACCGAGGCGACCACGACGACCACGGAGAGCACCATGCCCGTGACCGACCCGGCCGCGACCACGCCGATGCCGTCGACCATGCCGATGGATTCCACCGGTGCCGCGGCCGGCGCCGCCGGCGCGACCGCCGCCCCGATGGACTCGGCCGGTGGCAACACCACGCCCGAGGCCGCCGAGACGACCACCCCGTAATTACGGGGCTGGATGGATGAAGCGGGGGGCAGGGCACCTGGTGCCCTGCCCCCCGCTTCTTTTTCTGCGACGTCTACGCGAGCGCCCGGTCCACCGCCGCTTCCGCGTGGATGCGCGTCGTGTCGAAGAGGGGAACCGGGCAATCGGCTGGGCCGACAAGGAGCGGGATCTCGGTGCAGCCCAGGACCACGCCCTCGGCCCCGCGATCCGTCAGCGCGCGGATGATGCGGACGTACTCCTGGCGGGACTCGCCGGAGATCACGCCGCGCACCAGCTCGTCGTAGATCACACGGTGGACCGTCTCGCGATCCGCGTCGCCGGGGATCAGCGTCTCGATGCCGGAATCCGCCAGGCGGGCGTGGTAGAAGTCGTGCTCCATCGTGAAGCGCGTTCCCAGCAGCGCCACCCGCGTTTGCCCCGCCGCCCGGATCGCGTCCGCCGTAGCATCGGCGATGTGCACGAACGGCAGATCGACGTCCGACTCCGCCTGCGGCAGCACCTTGTGCATGGTGTTGGTGCAGAGCAGCGCGAAGTCCGCTCCGCCCGCCTTCAGCCGCCGGGCGCCGTCCGCCAGCAGGTCGGTGCAGCCATCCCAGTCACCCGCGTGCTGCAGCTGTGCGACATCGTCGAAATCCACGCTGTACATCACGATGCGCGCAGAGTGCTGCCCGCCAATCCGCCGCCGTACTTCCTGGTTGATGATGCGGTAGTACTCGGCCGTCGACTCCCAGCTCATCCCGCCCAGCAGCCCGATCACGCGCATCCCGCTCTCCTGTTCGTCGCCACAAAACCCCGGGTTGTCATCCTGAAGGAGCGGCCCCATCGCACTCTCCCCTGCACCATTTTCCGCAGCGACTGAAGGACGACACAGCTGCCGTGAAGCCGCGGGAGCCGTGCCTCCAGCCGCAGTATGTGGCGGATGCTTCAGTCGCTGCCGTCCACGGTGCAGCGGCAGGTTCCGCGTGGCCGCTTCTTCAGGATGACAGAAGGATTCGCGGTCAGTTACAGGCGCAGGCCGATGATCAGGCGGTTGAGGTCGAACAGGTCCACGCCCTGGTGCTCGATGAACACGCGCGGGCTCGAGCCGCGGTTGGGCACCGGCACCACGATGCCGTACCCGAAGTTCAGCACGGCCTCCGTCTTGGCGCGGCCGCGCGGCGGATCGCCCAGGAACAGGAAGCCGGGTCCCGCGTAGCCGTACGGGATGATGGACGTGCCGCGCAGGTTCACCGTGTCCAGGTCGTACTGGAAGTGCCCGGCGATCATCACCGAGTTGGTGGCCTCGCCGAAGCCGATCGCGGCCTCGGGCACCAGCCGCAGCGCGGGACGCGAGGCGCTCAGCGGGCCCAGGTCCGTGCGGATGCCCATCACGAACTGGCCCGGATGGTCGAGGTTGCCGCCGGCGTACGGCCACCACGCCCGGGGACGCGGATCGAAGCCGTTCCCGTCCGGTTCAGGCGCGGGCGCCACGCCCGGCTCCACCCCGGCGCGCGCAAGCTCGTCGCGCAGGCGCAGCGCCAGCCGGGCCTCCACCAGCTCCAGCATTCGCGCCTCCTCGGCGGGCGACAGGCCGGCGGCGCCCACGCGCGCCACCTCGTCGCGGATCAGGTCGCGCATCTGCTCGCGCTGCTCGGCCATCAGCCCGCGCAGCACGGGCTCCAGGTCCGCCAGCACCTGGCGGCGGATGTCGTTCACCTGCGCATCCGTCATCGGCGGGCCGTTCACCGCCGGGCGACGGTTGACCGCTGACGAATCCGCCGGGCCGTAGCGCAGGTAGATCTCGCCTTCCTTGGGGATGGGAATGGTGATGAAGCGCTCCGACTCGTCGCGTGCGGCCTCTCCACGAGCGGGTTGCGCGGCGCCCTCACGAGACACGTACACGGTGTCGGGCGTCTGCCGGATCACGGCGGGCGCGGCGGCCACGGCGGCACGCCGGCCGGACGAACCCAGCCGGAACGATAACCCGGCGCTCCACAGCAGGTTGCTGCGCAGGTCCTCGGAATCCTCGTCCCGCGATTCGAAGAGGTAGCTGCGCACCGCGCCCACCAGCCCCACGCGGCCCAGGTCCAGCCGCGCCCCGCCGCCCGCGATCAGCGCGTTGATGTCTTCCGGCATGGCGGCGGCGGAATCGGCGTAGCCCTCCAGGAAGTCGATCCGGCCCACGCCGCCCACCAGGAAGGGCGTCAGGCCGCGGCCGGAGTTCAGGTTCAGCTGCGCCTCGGCGCCGAACGCCTGCACGGGCGCGGCCTTGCTGTTCTCGCGGTCCACGCCCCGCCAGTAGAAGCCGCTGATCCCCGCGTAGTCGCGGATGTCCAGCCCCAGCCGTACGCCGGCCAGATCCTGGTCGCGAAGCCCCGTCCGCGAGCCGAAGTCCATCCGCCCGGCGAACACCTCCACCGGAAGCGTCGGCTGCGCGGCGGCGGGAACGGCGACGCACAGCGCAAGCGCCGCGAACGTGGCGGCACGAATGAACGTGTGATGGATGGACATTGGAAGAGCCGCGGCGGGTGGGACCAATCGAACAGGCGCGTGAACGCCCGGGAACTCTACCCGCGAAACATGCGGGTCCGCACACAAGTCGGCAATGGTTGTTGATCAGGTCCAGTTCGTGTGAATTCCCGGGCGAATCCACAGACAGCTACACCTAAGTTTATGCAGCAGGGCCAGCTACACCCTCGGTCTATGAATACGTCCTGTCTAGCACGACTGCCGAAAGATCTCCGCGGAAGGAAGGACTTGAACAGATCAACTCGCCGAGGTCTTCCGCCGACGGGTTTCGTCCAGCAGCGTGGGAAGCACCTGGCCGGCTGGACCCTGCAGGAACACGTCCGCCGCGTGGGTGAGCTCCGAGGGCGCGGGGTTTACCTCAATGATGCGTGCCCCCGCCCGGCGCGCGACCAGCGGCAGCTCGGCCGCGGGCCAGACGGTGCCGCTGGTGCCAATCAGCAGCATGGCATCGCAACGCCCGGCGAGCGACCACGCGCGTTCGACTGCGGCGGCCGGCAGCATCTCGCCGAACCACACCACGTCGGGCCGCAGCGGTGATCCGCAAACGGGGCACGCGGGCGGGTCCTGCTCCTCGCCGTCTGCGTACGGAGGCAGCTCGCCGGAAAAGAGGTGCCCGCGGTCCAGGCACTTTACGCGGCGGATGCTCCCGTGCACCTCGATGACATCCGCCGATCCCGCGTCCGTGTGCAGCCCATCGACGTTCTGCGTCACGACCGCCAGCGAGGGAATCACCGTCGCCATCTCCGCGACCGCGAAGTGGCCCGCGTTGGGCCGCGCCTCGGCGATGCGCTGGCGCCGCCACGCGTACCAGCTCCACACGCGGCGCGGGTCGCGGCGAAATCCCTGCTCCGTCGCCAGCTCCTGCGGGTCGAAGTTGGCCCACAGCCCCTCCATGGCGTCGCGGAAGGTGGGGATGCCGCTCTCCTTCGACATCCCCGCCCCGCTGCTCACCACCACTCGTTCCGCCCGCGCCAGGATCTCCGCCGCGCGCGCCAATCCTTCCGGCGTCACGCGGGAACCTCGCCGCGGAACTCGGCCACGATGTCGATGGTGCCGACAATCGCCGCGTTCAACGCATCCATGTCTTCCGCGGGAATCCAGTATTCCTGGTGCACCGCCGCGCCCGCGGTCTGGAGCGGATAGCGGGCCAGGAACTCGCTACGCACGTGGAACCGCGTTACGAAGCCCGCGTATCCCGACGCCGCGTCCTTCGTGTTCCAGTCACGCGCGATCTGCACGGCGTACGCCTCGTTGGCGACGGGATAGAAGAACGGCTGATGCGCGAGGCGGGGCGGAAACGCACGCCATCCGCTCCGCTCGATCAACTCCAGCTCCGCGACGCCGACGGGGCGGTACAGGACGATCGATTCGGCAACCATGAGGTGTCGATCCGAAGGCGATGCCGACGCGGTCAGGCGGCACGGTGGACGGTTTCGCCCGCCACCATCGTCAGCAGGCAGGTCATGCCGCGCACCTCGTCAGGCGTGCACGCCAGCGGATCGACGTCCCACGCCACCAGGTCGGCGTCGTAGCCGGGAAGCAGCCGGCCGGTGCGGTGGGCCAGCCCCGCGGCGGCGGCGGGGCCCTCGGTGTATGCCCGCAGCGCCTGCTCTGGCGTAACGGCATTCTCCTGCCACCATCCATCCGCCGGCTCGCCATCCCACCCCACGCGATGGACGGCGGAGAACAGCCCCAGCCGCGGATCGCACGATTCCACCGGCACGTCCGAGCCGAAGGCCAGCGTCATCCCGGCCCGCAGCAGGTGCGAGAACGGGTAGGCGCCCCGTGACCGCTCGTGCCCCCAGTTGCGCTCGGCGGTAGGGATGTCAGTCATCAGGTGGATCGGCTGCATCGACCCGATCAGCCCCGACCGCCCGGCCCGCTCCCACAGGTCGGGCGGGCACAGCTGCACGTGCTCGATGCGGTGCGGCATCGCGCCCACCCGCGGCGCCGAACCCAGCACGTCGATCGCCAGCTCCACCGCCGCGTCGCCGATGGCGTGAACCGTGGACGAGATCCCCGCCTCCGCGGCCCGGCGGACGTGCGCGCGGAACTCGTCGGGGGGCAACGTGCTGATGCCCAGGTTGCCGGGCGTGCCCTCGTACGGCTCGCGCATCCAGGCGGTGCGCGAGCCCAGCGCTCCGTCCAGGAACATCTTCAGCCCGCCGATGCGGATCCATTCCCCGCCGAACCCGCTGCGCAGCCCCACGCCGATGGCGTTCGCCAACTGGTTGAGCTGGATAGCCTGCAGCACGCGAAGGCGCAGCACGCCATCCTGCTCCATCGTGCTGAAGTCCTGGAGCCCCGTCACCTCCACCGAGTGCACGCCGGTGAGGCCCAGCGCATGGCACTCCCGCTGGGCATCCAGCAGCGCGTCGCGCACGTCCTCCGGCGAATCCGGGGGCAGGTGCGCGGACACGAGCTTCATCGCCTCTTCGAGCAGCACGCCGGTGGGCTCGCCCGTGGCGGGGTCGCGAACGATCTCGCCGCCATCCGGGTCCGGCGTGTCCCGGGTGATACCGCAGCGGCGCAGGGCCTCGCTGTTCACCCAGATGCCGTGCAGGTCGTGGCTCTGCAGGAACACGGGACGCCGTGGGCAAACCCGATCCAGCGGCTCCTTCGTCGGCAGGGTGCCCCAGCGATGCCGGTCCCATCCCAGCCCCCGCACCCACCCCTCGCCCGCGCGCGCGACATCCGCGACGGCGGAGACGCCGTCGCCCAGGGTCGGCGCGGCGTTCAGGTCCACGCGCCGCCTGGCGAGCGCCCACGTGGTCAGGTGCACGTGGGCGTCCGTCAGCCCCGGCGTCACCACGCCGTCAACGTGCTCCGTCACCGCGCCCGGCAGCGCCGCCCCACGCACCTCGTCCACCGTCCCCGCAACGACGATCCGCCCGTCGCGGATGAGCAGCGCCTGCACCGGCGGGTGAGCGCCCAAGACGTGAATGCGCCGGGCGGAAAGGATCAGGTCGGACATCGAGCACGCGCGGTCGGGGAATCAGGGTTACGGGACATCGAGCGAAGATGGGCAGTCGTGGCGGCTGGGGCTAGGGGCGGACGGAACCCGGGCCTGGATTGCAGCCGATGCAAGGCGTTGCAGCGGCACTGGATGTACCAACGATGGCGTATTCTGGACACCCTTGACATGGTTGTGGATCTTTGTCATCGTTCTGCTGGATCCGACACCGTTTGGGAGATGCGAAGGAGCATGGAACCTACGCCGCCGCTGAGCTTGGAGGGATGGCTCGAGATCATGGACGAGATCGAGAATCCGCCGCCGATGACGCCGGAGCGCCGCGCCACCTTCGAGCGGATGCGTGCCCGACGAGCGCTGCTCGACGGTATGGAGTTTCCCAACGACGAGGCGGTTGGGTCCACCGCCATCACGTCGAAGCACCCATGATCGAACCCACGATCCTCACTATTGAGGGCTGGATGGAGCTCATGGACGAGATGAGCAAACCGCCCGCCGATACGCCGGAGCGCCGGGCAACCTTCGCGCGAATCCGTGCCCGGAGAGCGTTGCTCGACGATATGGAGTTTCCCGACGACGAGGTGGTCGGGTCCATCACCGTCACATCGAAGCGCCCATGAACGAACCCACGATTCTCAGCCTCGAAGGGTGGATGGAGCTCATGGACGAGATGAGCAAACCACCCGCCGATACGCCGGAGCGCCGGGCAACCTTCGAGCGCGTCCGGACGATGCGCGCGGTTCGCGAACGCCTTGAGCGGGAAGAACGTGCATGTACCGAAGCACGCTGAGCCGGAGCGAAATCGTGAACGGGCGAGCCAAGGTCGGGCTCGCCCGTTTTCATTAGCCCTTTTCCGCCACACGTGGACCTACGGACGGACTGGATGACGCGATGATGCTACCCGAATGCCGCCGGCTCGACAGCTCCGTCCCGCTAGACTTCAAATCCGGGCGGCACGATCAGGACATGTTCCTACGGGAGCGAGCCTGGCGGGACCAGCAGCAAAGGCTTTCGACTACGTATCTGTACCACATCGATCGATCCGTCGCAGCGTACTCTACGATCTGCATGTGGTCCATACTGTTGGGCACTCGCGAAAAGCCCTTCGGCGTGCGATACAGGACAATCGCGGCCTTGCTGCTGGCCCAGTTGGGCGTCCATGAAATCTGGCAACGCAAGGGGCTGGGCAGGATGGTCGTAGCCGCCGTGATCGATCTCGCCACCGCTGTTTCGGCAATGGTCGCGTGCCGGTACGTCGTCCTGGACGCCCGGCCGGAGTTGGTCGAGTGGTACGAGCGGCAGGGCTTCGTAATCAACAAGGTCGAGCAACGAGCACGCGAAGAAGCGGCCGCTCGCCGCGGTGCATCGGCCATTCCGGTGAGCATGCGCTTCGACCTGCGGGAGGTCTGATGTACCCCCGATGTTCTGCCTATCGCACGACGTGGCGCCAGACTGCGGCGGAGATGTCGCGGCCAACGGCGGCGGCGGCGTTCTGGTCGGCGAAGCCACGGGTGAGGACGACGAGCACGTAGGGCGCGCGGCCGGGCGGATACACGATGGCGGCATCGTGGGCAATGCGCGTGATGTTGCCCGTCTTGTTGGCGACGCGCGTGCCTGCGGGCAGTCCGGCCGGGATCATCTCCGTGAACTCCTGCCGCTGCAGGATCGCCTGCATCTCGCGCGACGCGTCCTCCCCCAGCACCGATGGGTCCGCCACCGCGCGCATCACCCGCATCAGCGCGTACGCCGTGGTGGAGTTGTTCATCCCCCGCTGGTATGCGGCGTTGTCCTCCACCCCGCGCAGCACGTGCATGTCGCGCGCGCCGATGCGCTCCATCAGCTGCGCGATACGCGCGGGCTCGGCGAGGGCGATGAGGGCATTGGTGGCTAAATTGCTCGACCGCGTGATCATCCGCTCCATCAGTTCGCCGACGGTCACCTCCCCGCCCACCCGTTCGTACAGCGCGGGATCACTGTCGTCGCCGGCCGTGAGCGAGTAGGTCTGGCCATCGGCGATGCTCGTGAAGGCGTTGCGGAGCACCATACCCCGATCCATCGCCAGCCCGCCCGCGGTGCGGCGGCGGAACAGCTCCATCATCACGGGCACCTTCATGGTGCTGGCCGCGTGCATCCGGACATGAGCATCCACCAGCAGCGAGTCGCCCGTCTGCAGGTCCAGGAACGCGACCGAAACCTCCGCCGTATCTCCCGCCGCCGCACGGACCAGCGCGCGGACGTCGGATTCCAGGGTGGATGCGGGAACGGCGCTCGGTTTGGGTGTCGCAGCGGGACCCGGGGCACAGGAGGCGGCGACGAGCAGGAGCGCGAGCGTGGGGGTGGGCTTCATTGGTGTCATGGTGGAGGTGGTCTGGATCGTCGAATCGATTCGGAGCAGATCGCGGCTGCCTGGGGCGTTTCGATGGGGACCGCTCATGCCGCGGGCGCCCCCCATCCCCAACCCTTCCCCCGCAAACAGCGCGGGGGAAGGGAGTCAGCTTCGTGGGCTCCGGCGGGTGCGGCGCCTGAACCGAAGGGAGACGGGTAGGTGCGTTTCGACCGATCCCGGCGCATGCCCCTGGCAGCCCTCTCTCCCCGGCCCTCTCCCCCGCAAGCGGGGGAAAGGGAGAATTCGATCGCGCTTCGGCAGGTACGGCGCGCGCTGTCCGAGCGGCGGGTTCACCCACTCTCATTCACCGGTGGACGCGGCGTCGGCCGGCTACGCCACCAACTGCGCGAGAAGCGACGGACGGAGCAGCGAGCGGATCGGATTGACGTCGCCTGTCGCTCGGATGATCGCGTTTCCGAGCGCCGGGCGCTGGGCGAAGCGGTCCGCGGCCCACCGGAGCAGTTCCGGACGCGCGATGAAGGCCTCGATCACGTGCTGAAGCCGCTCCCCCGGCCCGAAGGCGCGGCGGCGGGCTCGCTCGTACGAGCCGAGGGCGTTTGCGGAAACGTCCCCGCTGCGGAGTGCGTGGTCGATCACCGAGGCTGCCAACTCGGCGCCGCGAAGGGCGCGGTAGATGCCTTGGCCGGTGAACGGGTCGAAGTAGCCGGCCGCGTCGCCGACCAGCAAGGCGCCATCCGCCACGGCCCGGCGCACGGGCCAGTCGAACGGGCCGGTCGCCAGCACCTCGTCGACGCGCTGAGCGCCGCGGAGGCCGTAGCTACGGAGCGCTGCGTCGAAGTACGCCTCGCGCCCTCCGCCGACCTCGTGCATCTCGTGTCCGGAGGCCACGACCGTCACGTTCGCCAGCCCCCCGCCGACCTCCGCCACGCCCAGGCACCCACACCCGCGCGCCCGCAGTTCCCCGCGCCCGCGCAGCCCCGCGATCCCCTGCACGTGCGCCGTCAGCGCCAGCTTCCGCAGCTTGGGGCCGCGCCGCAGCAGGTCCAGCCGCCGCAGGACCACCGAGCGCAGCCCATCCGCGCCGACGACGATCCGCGCGTGGATCTCACCCGCGTCCGTCACCACGCCCGCGACGCGTCCCGACCGCCGGACCAGGTCCGTCACCTTCAGCCCCGTGCGGACCTCCGCGCCGGCATCGTGCGCATGGCCCAGGAGGATCGTATCCAGCACCTCACGGGGGAGCCCCAGTCCCCGCACGCCCTTAGGAAAGCGGCCTTCGAACGCGTGGTCGTCCGCGGCGATGCGCCACCCGTCCAGCGGCGCGGGGCCGGCGGCGAGGACCGCGTCTAGTGCACCCAGCCGGCGCAGGGCCGCGACGCCCGCGGGGTTCACGCATTCGCCGCACGGTTTGCGGCGGGGGAACGCGGCGCGGTCCAGCAGCAGGACGGCGTGGCCGCGGCGGGCCAGCCGCGCCGCCGTCGCGCTCCCCGCCGGCCCCGCGCCGACGACCACCACGTCCCAGGCGCCCACCTTCACCCCTCCCCGTTCCACACGAGCGCCACGCGGAAAGGCACGTGTGCGTGCACACGGGCGCCACGCAGCCCGGCCTCCGCCGCCAGCTCGCGCAGCTCCGCGGGCGTAAAGGAGCGGCGGACGGAGAGCGGGCCGTCGTGCCGCGTCACGGGATGCGTGCGCCAGACGCTGGCAGCAAGCAGGTTGGCACCCACGAGCGCCGGGCGCGACCGCCGGAGATCGTTCACGATGCCGCCCACGCGCGCCACACGGTCCATCTCCCGCAGCACGCGCAGAACCTCGTCGCGCTCGTTGAAGTGGTGGAGGGCCGTGGAGCAGAGGACGACGTCGAACGATGAGTCGGGGTAGTGCAGGTCCAACGCATCCGCGGCTTCGGCGCGCAGGTTGGGATGCCCGGCGATCCGCGCGCGCGCCACGTCCAGCGTCGTGGGATGAAGGTCCGTCGCCACCACTTCGACCGTGACGCCCCGCGACTGGGCCCAGCGCGCGATCGCGAGCGGGATGTCTGCAGAGCCGGTTCCCACGTCCAGGATGCGCCAGGTGCGGTTCGCATCGCCCGCCACCAGCCGCGAGAGGTGGTGGAGGACGATGCGCGTGCCTCCCAGCCAGCGGTTGACGCCCCGCAGGTCCGCCAGGCTGCGGGCCAGCTCCGCCGCGTCCTGGCCGGGCTCGTCCATCAGCTCTTCGCCGGTGGCGCGTGGGAGCGAGGTCACGCGCGGGCACCCGGGTTCAGCGCCGGCCCCGGCGCGGCGGAGCGTGGCTCCACGTGCACGACCACGCGGCGCGCGCCCAGACGCCGTCTCACCTCTTCCTCCACTAGGTCGGCGATGTCGTGCGCGGCCTCCAGGCCGATTTCCGTGGGGACAACGATCGTCAGCTCGGCGAAGCGGGCGCCGGGGCGGCCACGGCTGCGCACGTCGTAGGCGGCCTCCACGCCGCGCATCGCCTCGGCCATGCGGCGGATTTCGGTGGATTCCACCGCGGCCTCGTCCACCAGCACCGGCACCGTCTCACGCAGGATCTCCCAGCCGGTGCGCAGGATCAGCACGGCCACCAGAAGCGCCGTCCATGCGTCGCCCGACCGCCACCCCAGCTTTACCAGGAGCAGCCCCGCGAGCACCGCCAGCGTCACGTACACGTCCGCCCGCAGGTGCGCGGCATCGGCCAGGAGCAGCTCGGAGTTCAGCGCCCTGCCCTTCCGCCGCTCGAACAGCGAGGCGGCGAGCCCCAGCACCAGGGAGCCGCTCATCACAGCGACGCCCAGCCAAGAATCCACATCCTCGTGCCCACCTTCTCGAAGGCGGCCCACGGCGCTCTGCACCAGCTCAAAGACCGAGATGGACAGGAAGGCCACCATCGCCAGCGCGCCCAGTGCCTCGAACTTCTCGTGGCCGTAGGGATGCTGCTCGTCGGGCTCGGCGGCGGCCACGCGCGCCAGGGCGATGGCCGCCAGCGTGGTCATTACGTCCAGCCCCGAGTCGAACGCGCCGCCCAGGATGGAAAGCGAGCCGGTCGCCACGCCCGCGGCCGTCTTCGCCGTGACCAGCACCAGGCTGACGGCCAGCATGATGTTCAGGACGCGGCGTACCTCCCGCGCCCGCTCATCCAGGCTGCCCGCCGCCACCGAGCTCACGTCATCACCTCGCGCAGCCGCCGCGCGGCATCCGCCAGCAGCGGCTCCAGCCCGGCCGGATCCAGCGTGGAGAGCTGCCCGTCGCGGTACAGCACGCGCCCGTCCACGACCGTCATCACCACGTCGCAGCCGCGGGCGGCGTGAAAGACGGCCGCGAGGGGATCGTGCACCGGCTGCACGTGAGGCGCCGCGAGGGAGACGGCGCACAGGTCCGCCGCCTTTCCGGGCTCCAGCGTGCCGATCGTGCCATCCAGCCCCAAGGCCCGCGCGCCGTCGATGGTCACCAGCTTCAGCAGGTCGGCGGGGGACAGCACGTCCGGCCGGGCGACGCGCGCGCGGTGCAGGATGGAGGCGATGCGGGCTTCTTCCAGCAGGTCCAGCCGGTTGTTGCTGCCCACCGAATCCGTGCCTAGCCCCACGCGCACGTTGGCCTCGATCATCTCCGGATACGGCGCCAGCCCGTGGCCCAGCCGGGCGTTCGCCACCGGGCAGTGGGCCACGGCGGAGCCCGTATCCGCCACGCGACGGATGTCGTCCGCGTCCAGCAGGACGCAGTGGATCAGCAGCGGACGCGCGCGAAGGACGCCCAGGCGGTCCAGCATCTCCACCGTCGTCCGTCCCCGCGGTGGCGTATCGATGCCTCGCGCCCGCAGCCCGGGCGCAAAGTCGCCCTCGCCGGCCTGCACCAGCATCTGCTCGATGCGCGACTCCGACGCGTGCACCGCCATCGGCAGCCCCTCCGCGAGCGCAAAGTCGGCGGTAGCGGAAAAGAGCGCGTCGGACACGGTGTACGGCGCGTGCGGCGACACGCCGATCATCACCCGGTCGCACTCGTACGCGCGAAGGCCGTCGACGGCGGCGCGCAGGCCGGCGATGGACTCGTCCGCCTGCGCGGGATCGGGCCCGAACACCTCCTGGTAGACGACGCCGCGCAGACCGGACTCGCACAGTACGGCGGCAGAGGCGCCGGACGACTCGGTGGCGGCGAGGGTGGTGATGCCGGAGCGCACCGCCTCGACCATCGTCCAGCGCGCGGCGGCGTGGAAGTCGGCCTCGGTGAGGGCGGCGCGCTTGGAGCCGACCAGGCGAAGGATCCAGTCGCGGAAGTTCAGGTCCTCGAGCGCGCCGCGGTACATGGCGAGCTCGGGATGGGCGTGCACGTTCACCAGCCCGGGCATCAGCGCCACCGGCCCCAGCTCTTCGATCACCACGCCCTCGGGCGGCTCGATGGCCAGCCGCGGACCCACGGCGGCGATGCGGCCGTCTGTGCCCACCAGCACGGCGCCGTCGCGGATGGGCGCGGCGCACACGGGAAGCACCCAGGCGGCGCGGTACAGGGTCAGCGGCAGGTCCGGCATCGGGCTCGGTCAGAGTCGCTGCTCAGGGGGATCGTCGGCAGACGCGAATTCTCTCAACACCTATGATGGCCAACTCCTAACGATGGCCGTCGGCGTCGTGGGCGGGGGAGCGATGCAACAAGCAGGCGCGGGTCCCCCTCCCCCCGTGGCCCCTCCCCCGCAAACAGCGCGGGAGAGGGGGGAACTTCGGGCACGGGGCGACGGGCTGTCGTGCATGCCTCGGGCGGGCCCCTCCCCCGGCCCCTACCCCGGCAAACTGCGCCGGGAGAGGGGAGAACGTCGGGTGGGGTTCGACGGGCTTCGGCGCATGCCTTGGGAGCCCCCTCCCCCCGGCCCCCGTCCCCCGCTTCGCAGGGGAGGGGGAGACCTGAACTGCGCTCCGGCTGGGGTCGTGCACGCGACTGCGCGTGCAGTCCGCGAAGGCGGACTTTGGGCCTTTGTTGCCGCGACTTCAGTCGCCCCAGCGGCCCGAACGAGAGAACCCGGCCCCCAACGAGGACCGGGTTCCCTGCTTTCGCACTTCCGCACTCACGCACTAACGCACTTCCCTACACTCCAGCGAGCGTATCCGCCTCATCCAGGTAGTAATCCAGCCCCAGGTGCGTGATCTGGTCTTCGCCCATCATCCAGCGCAGCGTGTTCTTCAGCTTCATCTGCTGGATGAACAGGTCGTGCTCCGGGTACAATCCTTCGCCGTGCATGGGGCTCTTGAAGTAGAACGAGAGCCACTCCTGGATGCCGCCCATCCCCGCGCGCGACGCCAGGTCCAGGAACAGCGCCAGGTCCAGCACGATGGGCGCCGCCAGGATGCTGTCGCGGCAGAGGAAGTCGACCTTGATCTGCATCGGGTAGTCCAGCCACCCGCGGATGTCGATGTTGTCCCACCCCTCCTTGGCATCGCCGCGTGGAGGATAGTAGTTGATCCGCACCACGTGGCTGAACTTGCCGTACAGCTCGGGATAGGTGACGGGCTGAAGGATGTGCTCCAGCACCGACAGCTTGCTTTCTTCCTTGGTGCGGAACGACTGCGGATCGTCCAGCACCTCGCCGTCGCGGTTGCCCAGGATGTTGGTGCTGAACCAGCCGTCCAGCCCCAGCATCCGCGCCTTGAGGCCGGGCGCGATGATGGTCTTCAGCAGCGTCTGGCCGGTCTTGAAGTCCTTGCCGGCGATGGGCACGCCCCGCTCCTCGGCCAACTCCTGCAGCGCGGGGATGTCTACCGACAGGTTGGGCGCGCCGTTGGCGTACGGCACGCCCTCCATCAGCGCGGCGTAGGCGTACAGCATGGACGGGGCGATCTCGACGTGGTTCTCGTCGATGGCCCGCTCGAAGGCCTCCAGCGTCTGGTGCACCGCGCCGGGAACGATGTACACCTCGGTGCTGCCGCACCACACCATCACCAGGCGGTCGCAGTCGTTGCGCGCCTTGAACGAGCGGATGTCGTCGCGAAGGCTTTCCACCCAGTCGCGCTTGCTGCTGCCGGGCTTGATGTTGGTGCCCTGCAGCTTCTTGACGTAGCTCTGGTCGAAGACGGCCTGCATGGGCTCGATGCCCATCAGGAAGTCGGAGATGGGCTCCACGTGCTCGTGCTTGTTGAGCACGCCGCACACCATGGCGCTCTCGTACGCGTTGGCCGGGAACGGGTCCCAGGCGCCGAACACGATGTCGTCCAGCCCGGCCAGGGGAACGAACTCGGAGATGGCCGGCGCGCGGTGCTCCGTGCGCTTGCCCAGGCGAATGGTGCCCAGCTGCGTGAGGCTGCCGATGGGGCGCGCGATCCCGCGGCGCACCAGCTCCACCCCCGCGATGAAGGTGGTGGACACGGCTCCCAGCCCGGGAAGCAAAATCCCCAGGCGCCCCTCGGCGGGCCGCGGCGTGTACTGTTCGTTCCGCACGGTCGGACAGACCCTTTCAAACTGGTGTTTTGGCCTACGGCCGCGCCGCCGGGGCGGCGTTGGTGTACTTGTATACCCAGTAGACCCGGTACAGCGCCGTCAAATTGGTGAGCGCCGCCATGGCCAGCATCACCCAAGTGAGCACCACGCCGCTGCGCCAGCTGCCAAAGAACAGCGTGGCGATTCCAAGTAGCAGGATTCGCTCCGCGCGCTGCATCAAGCCCACCCGGCAGTCGATCCCCAGCCCCTCGGCGCGGGCGCGGGTGTACGAAACCAGCAGCGACCCGGCGATCGCGGCCGCCACCACGTACACCATCCACCACACGCCCAGCGTAGGCCGGTCGCCCACGTACAGCGACATCACCCCCATCAGCACCACCACCTCCGACACGCGGTCCAGGGTGGAGTCGTAGAACGAGCCGAAGGTGGTGGACATCGACCGGCGGCGCGCGATGTAGCCGTCGACGATGTCGAAGAAGCCGCCCAGCAGCACCAGCAGGCCGCCCAGCTGCAGGTGCCCGAAGAAGTAGGCGATCCCCGCTCCCGCCGTCACCACGAAGCCGATGGTGGTGGCGCCGTTGGGCGTAAGCCCCGTGCGGACGAACAGGTCCATCACCGGCTGCAGCAGCCGGGTTCCCTGGTCGCGCAGCGCGCTGGGCTGAAGGTTCATGGGGCGGAGTGTCCGGCTCAGGCCAGGATGATACGGCTCTGCTCGCCCGCCTGAATCCCCTTTTCGATCTCCTCGTTCACCCGCGCCATCAACTGGTCGAGGTTGGCGCGGGCCGCCTCGAACGCCTGGTACGCGGGGATGGTCTGCACCTCGCCCACCAGCCGCTCGTACTCGTCCTGCTCCTCGAGCGGCGGCTCGCTGCCGCCCTGCATGGCGCGCGCGAACCCGGCCTCCAGCTGCTGAAGCCGGTTGAGGCGCGTTACGGCCTCGCGGTCGTTCTGCAGGGTTTCGCTGGCGCGCTTCATGGCGCCGTACTCGCTGCTGTGCGCGATCTGCCTGCCTACTTCGCGCGCCCGTTCCCAGATCGGTTCCATCCCAACGTCCTTGTCATAGTCGCTCGGCGAGCACGAAGCGGTCGCGCCCCGCCAGGTCCTGCTTTACCCGCGCCGTGTTGAAGGCGCCCGTCCGCTCGATCAGCTCCGCCACGGCAACGCCCTGCCCTGCCCCGATCTCCAGCGCCAGCAGCCCGCCGGGGCGCAGGTGCCCGGGAGCCTGGGCCACGAGGGGGCGGATGACCTCCAGTCCGCCCACCCCGGCGAAGAGCGCCGCCCGCGGCTCCCAGTCAACCACCTCCGCGTCCAGCGCCGGCCGCTCCTCTTCGCCGATGTAGGGCGGGTTGGAGACGATCACGTCGAACGCCTCGCCGCGAACCGGCTCGAACAGGTCGCCCGCGCGGAACTGCACCGATGCCGAAGGCGCGACGGCCTCGTGGTTGGCGCGCGCCGCAGCCAGCGTGCCTTCGCGCAGGTCCGTGGCCACCACCCGGGCGAACGGGCCTTCCGTCGCCAGCGCCAGGGCGATGGCGCCGGAGCCCGTGCCCAGGTCCATGGCCTCCAGTCCTTCCCGCCCGGCCGCCCAGTCCAGCACCTCCTGGACAAGGCGCTCCGTTTCCGGCCGGGGGATCAGCACGCGCGGGTCCACCTTGAGCACAAGGTCACGAAACGCGGCTGTTCCGTCAATGTACTGCAACGGCTCGCGGCGCGCACGCCTGCGCAGCCGGGCCTTGAACTCGGCCAGCTCCTCGGGGCTGAGCGGGCGGTCGTACTGAAGGTACAGGTCCAGCCGCTTGAGGCCCAGCATGCCGGCCAGCAGCAGCTCGGCGTTCAGCCGGGGGTTGTGGAAGCCCTTGCCGCCCAGGTACTCCGCCGTCCAGCGGAGCATCTCCACGAGGGTCCAGCGCTTGGTCTCGGTCTGCAACGGCCGTTCGCCTCGGTGTGCGGCACGGAAAAGCGCCGCGGACCCATTGGGGCCCGCGGCGCGCAAACTCGTGCGTTCCCGCCGCCCCGTCAATGCGGCGCGCCGGCACGGTCAGGCCGCGCGGTCCTCGCGCTCTTCCTGCGAAGCCAGCTTCAGGTTCTCGATCACCTCGTCGATCGCGCCGTCCAGGAACTGCTGCAGCGCGTGGGTGGTGAAGCCGATGCGGTGGTCGGTCACGCGGCTCTGCGGATAGTTGTAGGTGCGGATCTTGGCCGAGCGGTCGCCCGTGCCCACCTGCGACTTGCGGTCGCGGGCGCGGGCGGACTCCTGCTCGGCGATGCGCATGTCCAGCAGGCGCGAGCGGAGCACGCCCATGGCCTTGTCCTTGTTCTTGTGCTGCGACTTCTCGTCCTGGCAGGTGACCACCAGCCCCGTCGGGAGATGGGTGATGCGCACGGCGGAGTCCGTGGTGTTCACCGACTGCCCGCCAGGCCCCGAGCTGCGGTAGACGTCGATCTTCAGCTCGTTAGGGTTGATCTGCACGTCCACTTCCTCCGCCTCGGGCAGCACGGCCACGGTGGCGGCGGAGGTGTGGATGCGCCCCTGCGTTTCGGTCGCGGGGACGCGCTGCACGCGGTGCACGCCCGACTCGTAGCGAAGGTCGCCGTACGCGTGGGCCCCGCGGACGATGAAGACGGCTTCCTTGTAGCCGCCGGCCGTGCCCTCCGACACGCTGAGCACCTCCAGCTTCCAGCCCTGCCGGTCGGCGAAGCGGGAGTACATGCGGAACAATTCGCCCGCGAACAGGGCGGCTTCGTCGCCGCCGGTGCCGGCGCGCACCTCCACCACGGCGTCGCGGTCGTCCAGCGGGTCGCGGGGAATGAGAAGCAGCTTCAGCTCGCCTTCGAGCCGCCGCACCTCGCCCGTGAGGTGGTCGGCCTCGGCGCGGGCCATCTCGGCCATCTCGGGATCGCCCGCGGCATCGGCGAGCATGGCCTGCGCGCCCTCCAGCTCCTCGCGGGCGCGCCGCAGCCGGGCGGCGGCCTCGACGATGGCGGACAGGCGCGAATGCTCGCGCGACACCTCGCGCAGCCGCTTGGGGTCTGCGTGAATGGACGGGTCGGCCAGTTGAACGGACAGGTCGTCGTACCTGCGCTGCGCGTCGAAGATGCGGTCTTCCATGGGGTCGTGCGTGAGTGCGCGGGTGCAGACGCGCGCGGTGGTTCACCGTTGCGCGGCCGCGGCGCGCATCGTTGGGCCTGGATAGTCGGAGAGCCGGGGCGCGGCCCCGGCTCTCTTTCGTCTGCTTACTGGGCGGCTGCGTAGCGCTGCCGGAAGCGCTCCACGCGTCCCGCGGTGTCCATCAGCTTCTGCTTGCCCGTGTAGTACGGGTGGCAGTTGCTGCACACTTCGACGCCGATGTCGCCCTTGGTGGAGCGGGTCTCGAAGGTGTTGCCGCAGGCGCAGTGCACCTTCGCCATGTTGTACGTCGGATGAATGTCGGCCTTCATATCGCCACCACCTGTCGGTTCGTCGGCTTGAAACAGTGGCTCGCCCCCGCGCGACGGTTCGCGCGATACGGGCAGCCGGAGAATCATCAAAAATAGCGGATGTGGCGGATTCGGGCAACCCGCGGAATCCTGGGAGCGAACGAGCAACGGCGCACCTCTCCCGGGGGAGTAGGTGCGCCGCCGCGTGGCACGGGCCCGGGAAAGGCGTGAAGCGATACGAATGGGATCGCGCGGCTGTCGCCGCGAGATGGCTGAGCTGTTTGCCGACTTTATCCTATGATGGTGCAGCAGCGGTAGCCCGCACCGCCACAGGTGTCGGCGCAGGCGGTGCACGAGTTCTCGACGTCGGTACCGGGGCGGTAGTAGCACTGCTGGTTCCCCTCCGAAGCCACGCTGAAGTTGGTGCTGCCCAGCACGCCGCCGAAGATCAGCGCGCCAACGGTAAGGGCCTTGCGAATGGTCATGAGATCGTCTCCTGGTTGGTAAGTAGGGTTCCCGGCCCCGTGTGGTACTCCTGCCATCAGTCCAGGTGTGCGCCCAGTTCGTCGGCGAACGAGCGCACCCGTGCATTGGAAAACCGCTTGGGATGGACGATGCCCGCCACGCGGGCGCCGCCATCACGCACCACCAGCACCGCGGGGGTGAAAAGCGCCGGCGTGTCGTTCAGCACCTGGCGGGTTTCCACCTCTACCACCGCGGCTTTCACCCGCTCGCGGCGCACGAAGGCGCGAAGCTCCTCCGCCGCCCCCGTGTCGGCCATCACCACCAGCGGCAAGCCGCCGCCTCGCGACTCCAGCTCGCGCAGCTGCCGGCCCAGGTCTTCGCAGGTAAGGATGTCGGCCCTGCGCAGCACCACCAGCAGCCCCATGCCTCGCGGCATGGACGCAGCCGTCGCCGAGGCCGCCCCAGTGGTCAGCGCGCCCTGCACGGCGATCGTGGCCGAATCGAGGCCCGCGGCCGTGGGCGGCGCCATCTGCGTGCGCATGCGGCCGGGCGCTCCGTCCCATCCCTTGGCCAGCGCGCGCGAGGCACCCCAGGCGAGGGCGAACGCCCCCAGCACACCCAGCGTGGCGCGAAGCCGTCCCCCGCGGGCGTTCACGGCGTCCTCCGGGCGGTGGTCAGGGGACGCGTGGTCGCACGCACCACCTGGTAGCTGTCGGCCGCGGAAGAGGTGTAGCGAAGCATCAGCAGGCGCCCCTGCCGGTCGCGGCCGATCACCGCCCCACGCTCGTCGGAGCGCGCGATGGGGATCAGCCGTCCACCCGGCTGCAGGGTGTGAACGATGACCGTGCCGCCGTCCAGCGGGTCGATCCCGGTCTCGGCATTGTATTCCGCCACCTGCATGGCCACCGTCGCGCTGTCCAGGGCCACCAGCCCGATGACGTTGCGGTTGCCGTCGACGACGGACTTTCCACTGGCCAGCCGCTCGCGTCCGCCATTTCGGGCCAGCAGGGTGCGCGTGGTCACCAGCGGCTGCTGCGGGTCGATCGGGTGGGCGCCCAGGCGCCGGCCGCGATAATCGAAGGCATACACGCTGTCGCCCCCGACGAGTGCGGCGAACACCACGCCGCCCGCCGCGTCGGCGATCACCATCGTGCGCTGGATGAGCTTGGGGTCCTTGCCCAGGTACTCGGAGGGGTCGAAGAACGAGGCCACGGGCGTTCCGTCGGGGCGAACCAGCGAGAGCAGGTTGCGCCCCGCCCCGCCCGGCACGGCCGCCACCAGCAGGAACAGCGAGTCGTCCACCACGCGCACGTAAAACGGCAGCGGAACCTTGCGATCGGTGATCGCCAGGGCGCGGCGGTACCGGCCATCGGGGCCGAATACGGAGATACGGGCGCCGTTCAGGTCGTAACCGATCACCGAGTCGCCGTACGCCTGCGCGGTCATCAGCCCCACGAACTCGCCAGGGCCGTGGCCCACGCGGCCCACGGTGCCCCGGCGCTGCCCCGCGGCATCGTAAACCTTCACGTTCTTGTCGGAGATGTCAGCGATCACGAACCGGCCCTGCGGATCGACGGAGACCCACTCGGGCCGCGCCAGGATGGCCGCCGAGTCGTCCCGGAGATCCACGACCGGCTCCAGCACCAGCTGGCGCATCGCAGGCGTGCGGCCCGCGGGGCCGGGGCCGTCGCTGGCGCACGCCGCCACGGCGCCGGCCAGCAGGAGGAGGACAAGCTTCTTCGCCATCGAAGATCCTGGCGGGTGGGAGAGAAGACAGGGCAGCCGGACGGCGCCCCATTCACAAGACTCGTCCGGAAGTGACGATTATCTCTTGAAGACAGGATAACCACGCAGCAGTCCCGCGTCAAGTGTTCCTGGAACATCAGATTACCCGGCGCTTCGGAGGAAAGAGAGAAAGCGCCGGACTATCCAGCTTTTTGGAGATAGAGGAGGGCTGAAAAAGAACCTGTAAACAGACGGAGCCGACAGGAGAAACGCCTGTCGGCCCCGGTTCGGCAGTTGCGCGGACGGGGCAGGGTGCCCGTCCGTGTGGCGATGACTACTCCTTCCAGCCCTCGAGCATGCGGCGGATGTCGTCGCGGTGCTTGCTTTCGTCCACCAGCAGGTTCTCCAGCTGCAGCTTGATGGAGATCTCGCCCGCCTCCTCGGCTTGCTGGATGCGGCGGCTGTAGCGCTCCATCGTGTCGATTTCGGCCTGCAGCGCGATCTCCAGCATCTGGCGGTTGTCGCGGGGGATGGGCACCGGCTGCGCCTGCGTGGTGGGAATGCCGCCCAGCGCCACGATCTTGTCGGCCAGAAACGCGGCGTGCCCCAGCTCGTCCGGGATCTCGTTCTCGAAGAACGGCCGCAGGTCCATCCGCCACGGCCCCGTCACCAGGCTGGCGAAGGTGCGATACATGATCACGGCCTGGTACTCGGCCGCGAGGTCCTCGTTCAATCCGTCAATCAACGCCTTCAGGTCCGCCATTCTCTTCGTCCCCCTGTTCCGGATGTCTTCAGGCCACGCGTACGCGGCCCTACAGCGCGACTTCGCGCCGTTCGGCCGCGGAGCGGTACGCGGCCTCCACCAGGCGCATCAGCACAAGGTGTTCCCCCGGCGCACCCACCGTCCGGTCACCGCGCACCAGCTCCACGAACGCCTGCAGCTCGTTGCGGTAGCTGGCGGTGAACGCGTTCTCGCGCGACGCCTGCACGGGAGGCGTCACCTCTACCAGCCCCGCCGGCATGTCCTTGTAGACGGCGAGCGGCGACAGCGAGGCAGACCCGGCGGTGCCCATCACGTGAAGGTACTGGCGGTCTTTGCGGGCCAGCAGGTTCCAGGTGCAGTCCAGGTTGATCAGCCGGTCGCCCTCCAGCCGCAGCACCAGCGCGGCCGAGTCTTCCACCTCGCTCCCCGCTGTCGAGTGCATGTGCGCCGAAACCCGCTCCGGCTTCGGATAGCCCAGCGTCCACAGGGCCAGGTCCAGCATCTGCAGCCCCAGGTCCATGAACGCGCCGCCGCCCGCCGTGGACTTCCTTTCCCGCCACGTGCGGCCCTTGGGACGGTACCGGTTGAGCCACCCCGTCTTCAGGTAGTACACGTCTCCCAGCTCGCCGCCGGAGACGAACTGGTGAAGCGCCGTGGTGTCCGGCCGGTAGCGCTGGTTCATGGCCACCATCAGCCGCCCCTGCGCGCCTTCCTCGTCCATGATGCGCGCCACGCCGTCGGCAGTGAGCGCCAGGGGCTTTTCGCAGAGCACGAACTTGCCGGCCCTGAGCGCCGCGCGAACCTGCTCTTCGTGGCGGTTGCTGGGGGTGCACACCACCACGCCGTCCACGTCGTCGGTGAGCACCTGCTCGGCCTCGGTGGAGACGGTGGGAATCGCGAACCGGCTGGCGATGGTGCGCGCGGTGTGCGCGTCGCGATCGGCCACGGCGACCACCTCCACGCCCCGCATGCGCGTGAGGATGGGAAGGTGCACCACCTGGGCGACGGAGCCGGCGCCCAGCACGGCCAGCCGGACGGGGGGACGGGAGATGGCCATCAGCGAATGGTCGAGGTAGAGGTCGGCGGCGCGGCGGGGGGCGGCATCACGGGGCGGCGCATGTCCGACGGAAACGCCCAGCTGCCCCCCACGCCCACGCTGAACGATCGCAGGTTGCTGGTCAGCACGCCGCGGGCCTCGGCGAGCACGCGCAGGTTGCCGGCCAGCGGCATCTCCGCGCCGGCCACCAGGTTCAGCCCCGGCGCGACCTGGTCCAGCAATTCTTCGACGAACGTGTTCTCGATGAACTCGCCGCTCCCGTTCTGCAGGTGCAGCGACACGCCCGCGCCGGCGTACGGCTCGATCCCCAGCGCGGTGGTCCACAGGTAGTGGGCATCGAGATCGATCGAGAGGTCGCTGATCTGGATGGTGCCCAGGTCGATGCCCGTGCACGGGCTTCCCCCCCGCTCGCACGACGCCTCGATCCGCTCCTCGATGCGGTCTACCTCGCCGGCGCGGAACGTCGACTGCCAGTAGGTGAGGCCGGGGGCGATGCGCAGGTTGGGGCCCAGCAGCCCCAGATCGGCGCGCAGGTTGAACCCGAGCGTGGCCTCGGAGCGCGAGGGGAACACCACGCTCACGTGGGCCCCCACGCCCGTCAGGACCAGGTTCTCGTAGTCGTAGTCCGCCGCGTCCTGCGCGTGAGCGGGCCACGCGAGCAGCGCCGCGGCCAGGACGATCCAGATCGATGTGCTGCGGGGCATCTCGGGCTTGTTCGTATGGTTGCGGTTCCCCCTCCCCCGGCCCCTCCCCCGCAAACGGCGCGGGAGAGGGGGGAACTTCGGTCTGTCATCCTGAGGCGCAGGCGCACCGAACCCGCCCGTGCCTCATCCCGCGCGCGCCGAAGGATCTAGCCTGCGCCACTTCCAGTTTGGGCGCGGTAGCGAGCACCCGAGCCCGAGACGCCTCCGTTGCGGGGGCCCCTCCCCCGGCCCCTCCCCCGGCAAACTGCGCCGGGAGAGGGGAGAACTTCGCGGTCGAGGTTCGACGGGCTGCCTGCGCATCCGCGGGAGCCCCCTCCCCCCGGCCCCCATCCCCCGCTTCGCAGGGGAGGGGGAGACCTGACCTGCACGTCGGCTGGGGTCGTGCACCCCGGCCGCGGATGCAGTCCGCGAAGGCGGACTTCGGGCCGTCGTTGCCGCGAATTCATTCGCCCCAGCGAGTTCAGGGCGCGCTCCTCACCTGCCCTGATCACCGAAATCTCGAAGTGTACCCCCTCTCCCGCGCTGTTTGTGGGAGAGGGTGGCACGCGTGTCAGCGCGGCCGGGTGAGGGCCCCACGGCAGCCGAGGCCCTAGCTTCGGTGACCGCTGCCGCGCCCGAGCTTGTTACCCGTCCGCGGCTAGATCCTTCGGCCCGCGACGGTTCTGCTGCGGACGGATGCGGTGCGCTTGGGCCTCAGGATGACACCGTTGCGTCGCGCCTCAATACTGATCGACGATCTGCGTGCCCGGATAGTACGCGCGCAGGATGGTCCGGTAGTCCTGCCCGGCGCGGGCGCGGCCCATGGCGCCGACCTGGCACATGCCGATGCCGTGCCCCCAGCCGCCACCCTCCGCCACGATCTCCGTCACCCGCCCGCCCTCGCGCACCAGCCTAACGTCGAACTTGCTGCTGTTCAGGATGCCGGCGCGCGACGCGGGCGTCAGGATCCACCGGATACGGTCCTTGCCCAGCGTGAACGTGCCCGCGTCCGTCGCCAGGCGCATCGCGCGGATGCGGTCGGACGGGGTGCGCTCCAGCACGCGCATGTCGTCGATGCGGGTGATGCGCCGGCCGCGCAGCGAATCGGCCATCGTGCGGTTCAGAATGCCCACCAGCTGCTCGTGCGTCCACCGCTCCGTCCAGCGGAAGCGGCTGCTCACCTTGTCGTACGCCTCGCCCGTGCGCGGGTCCACGTCGCGAACCGCCACCAGGTACGGGATGGGCGCGTTGTTCCACACCTCGTGGATGGCCGCCGTCTGCCCCGCGCAGGTGCTGTGGTAGTAGGCGGTGATCGGCTGGCCGCTGTACGTGATGATCTCGCCAGCGGTTTCGCGAACGGCGCGCGACGCCAGCGGGTACTCCGCCGCCTGTCCGCCGTACACCTGGTCCTCCACCGTGGCGTACACGTCGAACCCCTGCGCCGACCGCCGCCCCATGTAGATGGCCGCGTAGGTGCGGGCCGCTACGGCCTGCGCCTTCACCGCCTCGAACACGTCCGCCTGCACGTTGCCGATTTCGCGCGGCACCACGCCCAGCAGGTACGTTTCCATGTCCAGGCGATTGACGATGGTCAGCCCGCCGCGCGGCGCGTCCTGCACCACCAGCTCTCCGCGGTACGCCTGGCCCTTCACCGACAGCGTGCCGTGCGGCGCGGCGGGGCGGATGACCAGCGGCGCGCGAAGCCCGGCGCCGCCCGGCCCGCCCGCGCTCGCACCCGTGCGGCTCGCCAGCGTGATGGTGCCTCCCGCGTCCGCGAACGTGGCCGTGCCGCCGGCGGGAAGGCGGGCGACCTCCTGCCCCGCGTCCGTCAGCACGGAGAACGCGCCGGCGGAGGTGATCTCGATGCGCGACGTGTCGACCACCAGGCCCACGCGCACCCGCGGCGCCAGCAGGGCCTCGGGGAACGCGGCCGTGTCCGCCGTGGGCGTCGCGGGGATGGACACCGTGTCGCGTGGCGGACGGGTGGGCGTCACTACCGTGTCGCGGATGACCACGACGGGCACCGTCGGCACCCGCGGGCCGCGCGGCGCGCATGCGCCAAGGACGGCGAGCGCCAGGGCGCCCGCCAGCTTACGCCAGCGCAAAGCGGAGGGCGTCACGGGCGCGGGAGATGGTTTCTTCGACATCCTGATCGGTGTGGGCGGTAGACAGGAACCCGGCCTCGAACGCGGAGGGCGCGAAGAACACGCCCCGCTGCAGCGCTGCATGGAAGAAGCGGCGGAACGTGTCCACGTCGGAGCCCTTCGCGTCCTCGAAGGTGCGTACCGGCCCCGCCGCAAGGAATACGCCCCACATGGAGCCGTAGCTGCCTCCGCACATGGGCACGCCCATCTCCGCGCCGTTCGCCAGCAGACCCTCCACGAGCCGCTTCGTCTTCCTCTCCAGCTCGGGATAGGGGTTCTCGTCGCGCAGGATCTTCAGCTGCGCCAGACCGGCGGCCATCGCCAGGGGATTGCCCGAGAGCGTCCCCGCCTGGTAGACGGGTCCCACCGGCGCCACGTGCGCCATCACGTCCGCCCGCCCGCCGTACGCGCCGACGGGAAGGCCGCCGCCGATCACCTTGCCCAGCGTGGTGAGGTCCGGCCGGATGCCGAACAGCTCCTGCGCGCCGCCGGGGGCCACGCGAAAGCCCGTCATCACCTCGTCGAAGATCAGCAGGGCGCCGTGCTCCTCGGTAATACGCCGGAGCCCGTGGAGAAAGCCCTCGTCCGGCGGCAGGAAGCCCGCGTTGCCCACGACCGGCTCCAGGATCACACAGGCGATCTTTTCCGGGTGCGCGCGGAACGCCGTCTCCACCGCCTCCAAGTCGTTGAACGGCGCCGTCAGCGTCAGCTTGGAAAGGTCCGCCGGCACGCCGGGCGAGTTGGGAAGGCCCAGCGTGGCCACGCCGGAGCCGGCCTTGACCAGGAACGAGTCGCCATGGCCGTGGTAGTGGCCTTCGAACTTCAGCATCATCTCGCGCCCGGTGAACCCGCGCGCCAGCCGGACGGCGCTCATCGTCGCCTCGGTGCCGCTGTTCACCAGGCGGATGCGCTCCATCGAGGGAAAGAACTCCCGCACCGCCTCCGCCAGTTGCACCTCGGCCTCCGTCGGCGCGCCATAAGACGTGCCGCGCCCCGCCGCCTCGGTGATGGCCTGGATGACGGCGGGATGCGCATGGCCCAGGATCATGGGGCCCCACGACAGCACGTAGTCGATGTACTCGTTTCCGTCCACGTCCCAGATGCGCGAGCCCGCGGCGCGGTCGACGAAGAACGGCTCGCCGCCGACCGCCCGGAACGCGCGCACCGGCGAGTTGACGCCGCCGGGAATCACCTCGCACGCGCGGTGGAACAGGGCGGCGCTGGCCGCGTTATTGCTTTCTCGTGCCACTGGGGTTACAGACATCTCAAATACACCTGGACTGGTACGAATGAAGAACCGATTCTGGATGGCCGCGTTGCTCGCCCTGCTCTCGCTGGGCGCCGCGGCCTGCAACGACAACGCCGAAGACCACAACAACGAAGCGGCCGAAGAGGCCCGCTCGGGCGACACCGAAGAGGCCGCCGAGGAGAAGGCCGAGGCCCGCCAGGACTCCGCGCAGGGCGACCACACCGACGGCCTGAACTGACCATTCCTCGTGGATGAACGCGTGCCGTCCCGACTGAGCTCGGGACGGCACGCGTCGCTTCTTCCCCACCACCGGCTAGCGGTAGTTGCCGAACGCAAGCTCCAGCCCGAAGTCCTGCTTCTTCAGGTGGGCGATCACGGCCTGCAGGTCGTCGATGGAGGGCGCCGTAACCCGCACCTGCTCGTCCTGGATCTGCGCGTTCACCTTCTTGAAGCCCGCTTCCTTGATGGACTTGACGATCTCCTTGCCCTTTTCGGTGCTGATGCTCTGCACCAGGGTGATCGTCTGGCGCGCCTTGCCGCCGAACGCCTGTTCCACCTCGCCGTAGTCCAGGTTGCGGATGGGCACGCCGCGCTTGATCAACTTGCTCTGGATGATGTCGATCAGCGCCGTCATCTTGTACTCGTCGTCGGCCAGCAGCTTGAGCGTGCCGTCCTTCTTGCTGAAGTCGATTTCTACCGTGGCGCCCTTGAAGTCGTAGCGCTGCGCGACTTCCTTGGTCGCCTGGTTCACGGCGTTGTCCACCTCCTGCAGGTCTACGCTGGAGGTGATGTCGAAGCTGGATGTCTTGGCCATACGTAAGTCGCCCCGTAGCAGTTCATTGTCTCGGCGCCAATGTAGGCCGAGTGGCGCGCGTGAGGCAAGCGGACCGAAGGCCGGAATCCCGCCGGGCCGCCAGCCGCGGGTCGCGCAATCCAACCCTGTCATCCTGTGAGGCCCAAGCGCATCGCACTCGCTCTGGCGCGACACCACGCGGGCCGAAGGATCTAACCGCGGACACGTACAAACCTGGGCGCGGCAGCGGTCACGGAGACCCTGGACCGGTCCCGCCGAGGCGTGGGCGCACTGCGACGGGTTGCCGGTGCATGCCGCAGGTGGCCCCTCCCCCGGCCCCTCCCCGCATGCTGCGCATGCGGGGAGGGGAGACTTCGATCGCGCCTCGGCAGGTGTGGCGTGCGACGGGTCTACCCACTCCCGGACACGCGACGCGGCCCTCCCCCGCATCCGGGAGAGGGCCTCGTGTTCACCACCCGCCGATCACGTCACTGCTGGATGATCTGCGCGCCGGCGGGGGGCGTGAAGGTGAACAGGCTATTGGCCAGCGCGTGGTTGGTGCGGACGTTCCGCAGCTCCACCCGGCGGACGGACTCGTTCTCCTCGGTCATCTCGAAGCGGCGGACCAGGTAGTCCTCCTTGTCCACCCAGATTTTGAGGATCCTGTACGCCGAGGCGCCGCGCGGCACCAGCGTCAGCACGTACGACGACCGCCCCGCGACTGACTCGTCGCCCGCCAGCGTGGCGACGAAGCGCTGGTTGGGGTTGCTGAGGAACTGCTGCTGCAGGTCTACGCTCTGCCCGCCCTCGGCGATGCTGGTGCGGATGACCTGCGTGCGGTCGCTGCTGGGATAGTACAGCCAGAAGTACCGCCCGTCCGCCACGATCACGTCGCCGTCCGGGTCGCTGAAGCGCATCAGGAAGCGGTCGGGCTTGCGCTGGTACAGCTTGCCCGAGCTGCGCTGGTTGCTGCCGAGCAGGGGGACGTTCAGCGTCTGCGTGAAGTCGGCCTCCAGCGAGCGGATGCCGTAGGCCGCCTGCTCCACCCGCGTCAGGATCTCCGCCGCGCGGTCCGAGCTCCGCGCTCCCGCCGCAGGGGCCGGCGCCGCCTGTCCAGGCGCGGGCTGGCCCGGGGCCGCTGCTGGCTGCGCCGTGCCGTCGCGGCGGGGCGCCGGGAGCGCGGGATTCGTGACGTCCACCGGCTGGCCGGTGCCGGGCGCCGGGCGCTGGATGCGCGCGGCGGGGGCCTGTCCATCGGCCGGGGCCTGCTTCGGCGCGTCCGTCCTGGCGGTCGACGGCTCACCGCGGCCGCCGCACGCCGCCAGGGCGGCCGTCAGCGCGAGCAGGGGAATTCGGAGGTGGTTCATCATCATCTATCGTCCACGCGTTCGGTGAAGTCGGGGTCGTGACGCTGGTTGTAGGATACCCGGCCGAAGCAACGAGCGTTCCTGTCCGCAGTTCGGAGAGCCTGGATGCGGTGCGCGGGCGGGGACGGTGCACCGAGCGGAATGTGTGGCGGATCCCTCGGTCGCTGCCGTCGACGGTGCAGCGGCTGGTTCGCCGTGGCCGCTCCGTCGGGATGACATCGCGCGGGCGGCGGGCGTTTCGATCGGCCCGCACTCACGCACTCACGCACTCACTGCCGTTCACAGCAGTTCCAGAATCTCCTCCAGCTCCGCCCGCAGCGAGCGGACGAACGAGCGCTCCAGCGCGCGCGAGGCGGCCTCGGAGGCGGCGCCTTCCTGGCGCAGCTCGTCGATGCGCTTGCGGGCGCCTTCCAGCGTGTAGCGCTCGTCGTGCACCAGGTGACGGATGAGGGCGATCAGCTCCAGGTCGCGTGCGCGGTACACGCGGTTTCCGGAGCGGTTCTTGGGCGGCGACAGCGCGGGGAACTGCGTTTCCCAGTAGCGCAGCACGTGGGGCTTCACGTCGAACAGCTCGCAGACCTCGCCGATCGAATAGAACTCGCGCTGCGGGCGCTTCATCCGTGGTGCTCCGCCTTGGGCTCGCGCAGCATCAGCTGCTCCACGGCGCGACGCGGGTCCAGCTCCTCGAACAGCATGGAGTAGACGGCCTCGACGATGGGCATCTCGATGTTCATCCGCCGGGCCAGGTCGCGCGCCGAGCGGGCCGTCTTCACCCCCTCGGCCACCATCACCATCCCGCCCAGGATGTCGTCGAGCTTGCGTCCGCGTCCGAGCTCCACGCCCACGGTTCGGTTGCGGCTGAGCCCGCCCATGCAGGTGAGCATCAGGTCGCCGATGCCCGCCAGCCCCGCAAGCGTCCGCGGGTCCGCCCCCATCGCCTGCCCAAGCCGCGTGATTTCCGCCAGCCCGCGGGTAATCAGCGCCGCCTGCGTGTTGAAGCCGAACCCCATCCCCTCCACCGTTCCCGCCGCGATGGCGATGACGTTCTTCACCGCCCCGCCCAGCTCCACCCCGGCCACGTCGGCGCTGGTGTACACGCGAAAGCGGGCGGTCTGGAACGCGTCCCGCGCGCGCACGGCCGCATCGGCGTCGTGCGAGGCGATGGTCACGGCGGTGGGAAATCCGCGCCCCACCTCCATGGCGAAGCTGGGCCCGGAAAGGAAGCAGGCCGAACGCGCCGCCCGCTCGGGAAGCACGTCGGCCAGTACGCCGTCCATCGTCTTCAGCGAATCGTTCTCGATGCCCTTCGACGCGCTGACCAGCAGGGCACCGTCCTCCATGTGCTCGGCCGCCTGCGCCATCACCTGGCGGACCACGTGCGAGGGCGAGACGGAGAGCACCAGGTCGGCGCCTCGCACCGCCTCGGCCATGTCGGGCGTGGCGTGCATCGACGGCGCGAGCTCGATACCGTCCAGGTACTTGCGGTTGACGTGCTCGCGGTTGATGGAATCCGCCACGTCGGGCTCGTACGACCAGACCACCGTGTCGATGCCCTTGCCCGCCAGCAGGTTGCCAAGGGCGGTGCCCCAGCTTCCCGCGCCGATCACCGCCGCGCGCGACGTCATTCGGGCCCCTTTGCGTCCGCCGTCACCGCCGCGGCGGCCACCGTGGCCCGCGGCTCCTTCTTCATCCCGAAGCGGTGCTCCTCGCCCCGTAGGATCCGCCCGACGTTGGCGCGGTGGGCGAAGATGATGAACGCCACGATCAGGCCGCCCAGGATCCGCACCTCCAGCCGTTCGGCGGGCACGTTCAAGCCCAGCAGCACGCCCACGACCACGCCCGCGGCGATGGACCCCGCCGACACCATGCGCGTCAGCTTGAGAACGATCAGCCAGGTGAGCAGCCCCAGCCCCACGGCCTCGGGCGCCAGGGCCAGGAACACCCCCGCGCTGGTGGCGACGCCCTTGCCGCCGCGGAAGCGCATGTACACGGGAAAGACGTGGCCGACGATGGCCGCCGCGCCGTACGCCAGCTCCCAGCGCCAATCCCCCGAGCCGTCCCACCGGCTGAAGGCGATGACGGGAAGCGTGCCCTTGAGGATGTCGAAGACGACCACGGGAGCCGCCACCTTCGCGCCGAGGACGCGGAAGGCGTTGGTAGCGCCCAGGTTGCCGCTGCCATGCTTGCGCAGGTCGATGCCCTTCGCCAGCCGCCCGGCGATGTAGCTGGCGGGGATGGCGCCGACCAGGTACGCGGCCAGGACGAGCAGGGCGGGCGTCACTCCCGCTCCTCCTCGCGGCGGCGCAGCCGGATGACCAGCGGCGAGCCCTGGAACCCCCACGCCTCCCGGAAACCCTTCATCAGGTAGCGCTCGTAGCTCTCGGGAACGCCGTCCGGATCGTTCACCCACAGGATGAACGTGGGCGGCGTGACGGCCACCTGGGTGCCGTACAGGAACTTCACCGGGCGGCCGTGCGAGGCGGGCGGCTTGGTCCGCATCGTCAGCGCCCGCATCACCTCGTTGACCTCGTGCGTGGAGATGCGGCGCTGCCGCTGCTCCTGCACCTCGACGATCAGCTCCAGCGCGCGGTGCACCCGCTGGCCGGTAAGGGTGCTGGTGAAGAGGATGGGAACCCACTGCAGGTACGGCGCGCGCTCGCGGATCTCCTTTTCGTACCGCGGCGCCGTCATGGTCTCCTTCTCTACCAGGTCCCACTTGTTGCAGACGATGATCAGCCCCTTCCCCGTGTCCCACGCCTTTTCGGCGATCTTCAGGTCCTGCACGGCGATGGGCTCGGTGGCGTCGAGCAGCAGGAGGCACACGTCGGCCCGCTCGATGGCGCGTTCCGTCCGCAGCGAGCTGTAGAACTCCACGCCCTCATCGATCTTGGCCTGCCGCCGCAGCCCCGCCGTGTCGACGAAGACCAGCTTCTGCCCCTGGTAGCGCATGGGCGTGTCGATGGCGTCACGCGTGGTACCCGCCACGTCCGACACCACCAGCCGTTCCTCACCCAGCAGGCGGTTGACGTACGACGACTTGCCCACGTTCGGCCGCCCGATGACGGCCACCCGCAGCGCCTCTTCTTCTTCGCCCTCGATGTCGGGAAGGTGCTCGACGATCAGGTCCAGCACGTCGCCGCTCCCCTTGCCGCTGAGGCTGCTGACGGGGTGCGGCTCGCCCAGCCCCAGGTCCCAGAAGTCGTGGTGCCCGGTGGCGGTGGGCGCGCCCAGGTTGTCCATCTTGTTGACGAGCAGCACGTTGGGCTTGGCGGCCCGGCGAAGGTGCTCGGAGACGGCGTAGTCCAGCGGGTGGGGCCCGGCGCGGCCGTCCACCATCAGCACCAGCACGTCGGCCTCGGCGATGGCGGTGAGCACCTGGTCGCGGATCAGGCGGTCCATGGGCTCGTCGGAGTTTTCGACCATCCCCCCGGTGTCGACCAGGTAGAACTCGCGCGCGTTCCACTCGGTGCGGGCGTAGTTGCGGTCGCGGGTCACGCCCGGGCGGTCCTCGACGATGGCGATGCGCTCGCCGAGGACGCGATTGAAAAAGGTGGACTTGCCGACGTTCGGCCGGCCGACGACGGCCACCACGGGTAGCTTCACGAGTGCTCTTGACGGACGAAAGTAGGGAAAGGCACGAAAGCCACAAAAGTAACAGCCCGGACCCACGGCCGCGAATCCGCGAGGCCGTCACTTTCCGTGCATCCGTTGCTTTCGTGACTTCCGGAACCGCCGTTCAGCCCAGCGGCGCGCCGCAGCTGGTGCAGGCGGTGTCGCCGGGCTCGTAGGCCTCGCCGCAGGCCGGGCAGGCGAAGCTCACCTCGCCGCTGGTGTCCATGTGGGCGCGGATGATCTCGATGGCGCCCTCGTACTCCCACGTGGGCACCATCACCCGCACGATGGCCAGCTCGCCCAGGTCCACGGGAAAGATGCCGTCCTTCTGCGAGAAGAGCTGCGCGTCCACGCCCTCGGACTGCAGGTTCTGCACGATCAGGCCGGCCTCGATCTCGTCGGAGGTGGTGTACACCTGGGCCCACGCCTCCATCACGGGAATGCCTTCGTGCAGCTGGCAGGTGACGGGGCGGGTGCCTTCGGGCTCGCTGCCGCAGACGGGCGCCTCGCAGATGACGCAGCGGAAGTTGGTCTGGCTGCCGTCTTCGCAGGCGACGGGGGCGCGCAGCAGGCCGCAGATGGGGCAGCCTTCGCCGCCGGCGTACTCGGCGCCGCAGCGCTCGCACTGAAACGCCTGCTCGGGAATCTCGGGGCTTTCGACGGACAAGGATCGGGTCTCCGGACGTGGGGGCCGCGGCGACGGTGCCGCGGGCGTCCGGAGGCGCAAGAAGCGTGCAGAGAGGTAGGAGGGAACCCGAACGCGGAGAATCGGAAAGAAAGCGACCGCGGCCGGCGGGGACTCGTTCCCCACCGGCCGCGGCTGCTTTCGTTGCTGCCGGTACTGGTTACTGCCCCACGACCCGGTAGCTGTAGCCCGTGATGGGGCGGGTGTTGGCGACCGTGAGGTTGAACGGGGCGCGCTGGTCCTTCGCGGGCGGGGTGATGGTCACCTGTCCCGTGCCCAGCGTTCCCGTCACTCCGTACAGCGTGAACTCCACCGTGACCGGGGCCGCGCGCCCCGTGCCGACGGCGGTGCCGGTGATGGCGGTGGCCTCGTCTCCCACGTCGATCGACAGCCCCTCGATGCGCAGCGGAAGTGCCTCGCTGCGGGTGCGCACCTGCGTGGCCTGCCGGCTGAGCTCGTTGGCACGCGCCGTCTGGTTGGCCTCGGAGGCGGCCTGCGCCTGGCCCGCGTAGGCGTTGTAATACAGCAGCCACGCGCCGTAGCTGAGCGGCGCCACCTCTACGGCGCGCTGGCCGGACGCCACCAGGTCGCTCCAGCGCTCCAGGTTGTACTGGGCAAGCGCCAGGTGGTACCAGGCATCGGCGCTGTTGGGCACCGTCCGGGTGAGCTCCTGCAGCAGCGGGATGGCGGGCTCGTTCTGCTCCCGCTGCAGGTATTGCACGCCGGCCAGCACCATGGCGTTCACCACGTTGCCGCGCACGTCCAGGCGCTGCTGGTTTTCCGCCGCCGACGTGTCGGCCGGCATCGTTTCCAGCAGCTGCAGCACCCGGCGCCAGCGCGTGACGGCCTCGCCGGTGTTCTGGCGCTGGAAGTTGATCAGCCCCAGGTAGAACTCGGCCGCGTAGGCGTTGGGGTCCAGCGCGATGGCCGTTTCCAGGCTGCCGATGGCGGCCGTGGTGTCACCCGCCTGCAGCAGCCCGGTGGCGGCGTTGAAGGCGTTGCCCGCCCCCGCCGCCTGCAGCCGGTTGATGTCGTACACGCCCAGCTCGGGGCAGAGCTGCTCCGAGCGGGCGAGATAGGTGGCGGAGGCGGCGAAGTCGCCCGTCAGGAGCGCCGCCTGGCCCGCCAGGTACTGCGCGTAAGCGTTCTCGGGCTGCGCTGCGACCGCGCGCCGCGCCTGCGCCAGTGCCGAGGCGTACGCCGGGCCCTGTGCCGAGTCGGCCATGGTGCCCACCAGGGCCATGGAGCTGGCCGCGGAGTCGGCTTGCGCAAAGCTGGTCAGGGGCCCGCTCGCGCAGGTGACGCTCGGAACGGGCACCGTGATACGCGGGCCCGCGCCCCCACCGGTTCCGGCGGCGGGGGCGCAGGCAGCCGCCGCCAGCACGCCGCCCAGCACCACGGCCAGGCCACGATCGATCTTCATCAGCATCCTCCGTTGGTGGAAAAGCCCGCTCCGCCGGGAGCGGGCCGATACGGGCCGGACGCATCCGGCCGGTTCACTGTTCCCGGGCCACGCCGTCGGCCAGCAGGCCCCGGTACGCCTCCAGGGGAGTGATCCCCAGGTTCGCGGCGGCGCGCGCCACGTCGTCGAACTCCGGCTTGGCGCGCTCGCCGCCACCGGGGAGCGCCGAACGCTTCACCCGGATCTCCTGCCCGCGCCACGTCACTGCTTCCATCCGCCGCGGCAGGGTGCGCCGCGCCGCCGGCCAGAACCGCAGGCCGATGGTGGTTCCCGCCCGGAAGAGAGCGGCCTGCACCGCGTCGAGCGCCCCCGGCTCGGACAGCGCCTCGATGCGGACGCCCGTGCGCCCCTTCTTCATCACCAGCGGCTGCGCCGAGCAGTCGGCCGCGCCCGCGTCCAGCACGGCCTGCAGCAGCGCGGGCACGTACTCGGGGGGCAGGTCGTCGACGTCGCACTGCACCACCATCACCGCGTCCTCGCCCCCGGCTTGCGGCTCGACGAGGATCAGGCGCAGCACGTTGGGCCGGTCCTGCGGGTCGCGCGTTCCCGCGCCGAACCCGTTCGCCAGCGGCGTGAAGGTCACGGGCGGCGGCGCGCCGTTGGTCAGCGCCTTGACCAGCGCGGCGCCCGTGGGCGTGGTGCACTCGCCCTCGAACTCGGGGTCGCGCACGGGGATGCCCGCCAGCAGCTTGAGCACCGCGGGCGGCGGCACGGGAAAGTTTCCGTGCGCCATGTCTACCCACCCCCGCCCCAGCGCCACCGGGCGGGTGTAGAACTCGGTCGCGCCCAGCTCGTGGCACCCGGCAACGGCGCACAGCACGTCGATGATGGCGTCCAGCGCCCCCACCTCGTGAAAGTGCACCTTTTGCACCGTGGTACCGTGCACCGCGGCTTCGGCCTCAGCAAGAAGCGTGAACGCGTGCACCGCACGGTCGCGCACCTCGGGGCTCACGCGGGTGCCCTCGATGATCTTTACGACGTGGTGCAGGTGCCGGTGCGCGTGCTCGTGAGGCAGGTTCAGCACCAGCCTGGTCGCAGCGATCCCCTTGCGGTCCACGCGCTCGGCGCTCACGCCGATGTCGCCCAGGTTCAGGTCCGCGACGAAGCGCTGGAGCCACTCCAGCGGCAGCCCCAGGTCCAGCAGCGCGGCGACGGTCATGTCGCCGCTGACCCCGGCGAAGGGGTCGAAGATCAGTCCGCGCACTCGTTGCCCGTCCGTTCGGCGCTTCGCGGCGCGCGGGTTTCGCGCGGGCTCGGCGGTGGAAAAACGCCGCGCATTCTAGGGCGCGGGCCATGCGGCGTCAAACGCGCCCCGCCTCGGGCCCCTCCACGCAGCGGACGGAGAGGCCTTTGTTGCGGCGCGGCTGACACGGGCGCACACCACGGCCGCCCCCCACTCCCGGCCTCTCCCCCATAAACCCCGTGGGGGAGAGGAGAATTCGATTGCGCTCCGGCTGGCCCCGCGCGCTCAACTGACTCCCTTCCCCCGCGCAGTTTGCGGGGGAAGGGCTGGGGATGGGGGGCGCCGGCCCGAGCACCGGACCTGCCCACCCACGCCTCGAGCCAGAAGTATACCCCCTCTCCCACGCTGTTTGTGGGAGAGGGTGGCACGCGTGTCAGCGCGGCCGGTGAGGGCCCAGCGGGACCGAGGCCCTGCTCTGTCCCCGCGTCGCACCTCAGCCCAAAGCTCAGTGCCGGAACAGCCTGCGCCCGGTGAACACCATCGCGATGCCGTGCTCGTCCGCCGCCGCGATCACCTCCGCATCGCGCACGGAGCCGCCCGGCTGGATGATGCCGCGCACCCCCGCTTCGGCCGCGGCGTCCACGCCGTCGCGGAAGGGGAAGAACGCGTCCGAGCCCAGCGCCGCGCCTTGAAAATCGAACCCGTTGTCGCGCGCCTTCATCACCGCGATGCGCGACGAATCCACGCGGCTCATCTGCCCCGCCCCGATCCCCAGCGCCATGCCGTCGCGCGCCAGCAGGATCGCGTTCGATTTCACCGAGGCCACGGCGCGCCAGGCGAAGCGCAGGTCGTCCATCTCGCCCGCCGACGGCTGCCGCTGCGTGACCACGCGCCAGCCGTCCTCGGGAAAGCCCATCCCCAGCCGCGTCTGCGCCACGAATCCCCCCCGAACGCGCTTCCAGTCCAGCTCGTTTGCGTTGGATGCGAGGCGCGGAATCTCGAGCAGGCGCAGGTTCTTCTTTTCCGTCAGCAGCCGCAGTCCAGCCTCCACGAAGGAGGGGGCGACGATGGCCTCGACGAAGTTGGGGCGCAGCAGCACGGCCGCTTCTTCCGTCACGGGAACGTTGAAGGCGATCACCGAGCCGAAGGCGCTGGTGGGATCCGTCATCAGCGCCTTGCGGTAGGCCTCGGGCGCGTCCGCACCGACGGCGATGCCGCACGGCGTGGTGTGCTTGATGATGGCGCACGCCGCCAGCCCGCTGCCCTCCCACGCCGAGATGGCCAGCAGGGCGCCGTCCACGTCCAGCAGGTTGTTGAACGACAGCGCCTTGCCGTGGATCTGCCGCAGTTCCGCCAGTCCCCCGCTCGCCCCCTCCTCGCGGTAGAACGCGGCGGGCTGGTCGGGGTTCTCGCCGTAGCGAAGGTCCTGCACCTTGGTCAGCCGCAGCTGGACGGCGGACGGGAACGCATCGGCCGATCCCCCGCCCTCTCCCGCCATCGTCCGGGCCAGGTACTCCGTGATGGCGCGGTCGTATTCCGAGGTGTGCGCGTAGACCTTTGCCGCCAGCTCGCGGCGAAGCGCCAGCTCCTCGCCCCCCGCGTCGATCGCGGCGAGCACGCGCGCGTAGTCGGCGGGGTCGATGACCACCCAGACGCCCGCGTGGTTCTTGGCGGCGGAGCGCAGCATGGACGGGCCGCCGATGTCGATGTTTTCGATCGCCTCGTCGAGCGTGGCGTCGGGCCGGGCGACGGTCTCGCGGAAGGGGTAGAGGTTCACGGCCACGAGGTCGATGGGCTCGTAGCCGTGCGCCTGCATTTGCGCGGCGTCGTCCGCGTGGCCGCGGCGGCCCAGCAGGCCGGCGTGGACGGCGGGGTGCAGCGTCTTCACGCGGCCGTCCATCATCTCCGGGTGGCCGGTCACCTCGCTGACCTCGGTGACCGGCAGCCCCGCATCGCGAAGAGCGCGCGCCGTGCCGCCGGTGGAAAGCAGGGTCCATCCCCGCCCGTGGAGCTCGCGGGCAAGGTCCACCACGCCCGTCTTGTCGGATACGCTGAGCAGTGCCCGCGGCATTTCGTAGGTCCTCTGGATCTGGATCAGTGCCCGTCGGGCAGGTGCATCGTCCTGGCGATGGAGCCGTCGACGGGAATCAGCGAAGGCACCAGGTCGAACGCCAGCGGAGCGGTCGGACTCGCAGCCGTGCGTCCCCCCGTGAGCGCCGCGACGGTCAGCGGCAGGATGCGGTGCTCCACCGCCAGGACGCGGGCGGCAAGGGTTTCCGCCGTGTCGCCGGGGAGCACGGGGACGGGCCACTGTGCGAGGATGGCGCCCTCGTCGTAGCGCTCGTCCACCAGGTGCACCGTCGCGCCCGAAACGCGCACGCCGGCTGCGATGACGGCGCGGTGAACGCGCATCCCGTACATCCCGTGGCCCCCGAAGGCCGGCAGCAGCGCGGGATGCACGTTGATCATCCGCCCCGCGTAGCGCGCCACCACCTCGGCCGGAAGCAGCGTCAGCCACCCGGCGAGGACCACCAGGCCGATGCCGTGCGCATCCAGCGCGTCCAGCAGCCGATCGCGGAATGCGTCGGCGCCGAGCTCGCGCGCGTCCAGGGCAACGTGCGGCACGCCCGCGTGCTCCGCCCGCGCCAGCGCGCCGATCCCCGCGCGGCTGCCGACCACCAGTTCCACACGCGCCGGGGCCCTGGCCGGGTCGCGGTGAAAGCGGTCGATCAGCGCCTGCAGGTTGCTGCCCCCGCCGCTAGCGAGAACGGCGAGGCGTGCGGGATCGGGCAAGTGGCTCTCCGGAACGGGAAAATTGCGCGGCGAATGTAGACCGGGCGTCCGGAGCCGTCAACGAGCGGGAGTGGCGGGCGAGGCGGGACGAAAGTGCGCTGAGCGGATGCAGGTCGCCGGGCTCAGGGCGATGCCCATAGCTCGTTCAGGATGTTGTTGGCGATGGCCCAGACGAGGGAGATGGTGCCCGACTGAAGCGCTTCCGCGGCGTCGGCGTCCGGGTGCCAGAGGACGGGGGCGAGGGCGCCCGCGTAGGTGCCGGCCAGGAAGGGGGTGGAAAGGCGCCGCCGCCCCTGCACGTCGTAGTCGGTGAACGTTTCGGTGATGGCGTACGCGATCCGCCGCTCCGGCCCGTCGCAGCCGCACGGGCGGTACTCCGTCGTACGTCCCAGCGCCGCAGCCAAGCCGTGGTGGACCGACGTGCGGACCACGTGCCCGCCGCTGCGAGACAGGATGCGCGCGGCCAGCGCATCGGCGCCGCCGCCCCACTCGTCGGGCTCGGTGCGCACGTGGTCCCAAAGCCCCAGTGCCGCGATCCACGCCACACCCTCGATGCTCACCAAGTCGCCGAGGTATGCGTTGACGCGCTCCTCGTCCACCACCCATACCGAGTCAGCCTGCGCGCGGACGGAATCGCGCACGAGCGTGTCGGCCAGGACCACCTGGGCCTGGAGCGGGGCGGCCAGGAGGAGCGCCGCGGCAAACAGGAGTCGACGCATGTCAGATGCGATCAGGGGAATCGGCGGATCAGGCGAACCCGCCGCCGCCGTACACGCCGGTGACGAACGGGTTGGTTCGGCGCTCGTGGCCCACGGTGGTGTCGTCGCCGTGGCCGGTGTGCAGCGTGGTTTCATCCGGCAGGGTCAGCACCTGCTCGCGGATGGACGTCATCAGCGTACCAAGATCGCCCCCCGGAAGGTCCGTCCGGCCGATGGAGCCGTTGAAGATCACATCGCCCACGACCGCCACGCCGTCGCCCACCAGGATCACGTGCCCCGGCGCATGTCCCGGCGCCAGGCGCACCGCCATCTTGCAGTCGCCGAACGAAACCACTCCGCCGTGAGCCAGCTCTCCGTCCACGGGCGGCAGGGGGTCCATCCTCATCCCGAACCAGGAAGCCTGCGTGGGGGCCGCGCCGTACAGCATCATGTCGTCGGGATGCAGCAGGATGGGCGCGTCGATCTCCGCCCGGGCGACGGGGATGCCCTCCACGTGGTCCAGGTGCGCGTGGGTCAGCACGATCTGCTCGATGGTCACCCCGGCGGCACGCGCGGCCTGCAGCGCCTGGGCGGTGGCGGCTCCCGGGTCTACCAGGATGCCGGCATGGGTCCGTGCGCAGTACACCAGGTAGGTGTTCTGGGCGAAGGCGCCGCCGGTAAAGGAGCGGACCGCCACCTCGCCGCGGCCCTCAGCCACGCAGCGCCTCCAGCACCTCGTCGGCCCCGTGCGCGCCGGCGGCCGCGTAGGCGATGCGCCCGTCGCGGTCGATCAGGTACGTCGCTCGCCCCACCTCGTCGCCCGCTCGGAGGACGCCGTACGCAGACGCGATCTCCGCGTCCTGGTCCACGATCAGGGGAAAATCCAGCGAGTACTTGGTCACGAACTCGCGATGGCTGGAAAGGCTGCCGGGGTTCACCCCGAAGCGGACGATTCCGGCCTCGGCGTAGCGCGAGCCCTCGTCGCGGGCGGTGCACATCTGCCGGGTGCAGCCGGGCGTGTCGTCCTGGGGATAGAACATCAGCAGCACCGCCTGCTTCCCACGAAAGTCGGGGAGCGCGACGCGCCCGCCCTCCGTCGTTTCCGCCGTGAACACCGGCGCCTCGCTCCCCACCGGCAGCAGTCCTTCGGCCATCGTCCCTCCATCGTTGTCATACGCGCCGCGAATCGGCATCGGCAAGATGGCGGTGCGTGGGCGGCGAGGCAAACGGGTTTGCCTGGGGTGTCACTTCGCCCTATCGATCTCCGCAATCCACTCCCGCAGGCCGGCCGCTGCTTCATGCACGTCCTGTATCGGCATGCCGATCTCGTGAGCAAGGCGAAAGAACGGCTCTGCCCACTCCTCCGGCACTCGCACCTCGGGCGGCCACGAGTGCATCCCTCGCGTCAGGAATACCTCCTCGCAGGCACTCCGCAAATCGCTCAGTTCGGTTCCGAGTTCCCGCAGCAGCCACAAGTCTACAAGATCCCGATGTCGAGTATTTTCCCGTCCCTCCCGCTCTGGTGTCGTGACCGCGTGAATCTTCTGCGCAATCTGGAACCGTGCAGAAAGACAGGGGATAAACTCGGGACCGTCCAGTCCCAGTTCCGAGAGGTCTGTCGCTCGCACCCGTTCGGATTCGACAACGTGTCCTTTGGCCACCGAAACCTCGAGTTGGACCGTCGCCCATGCTTTCCCGCGATACTCGACGCGTACTTCGAGGCGCGTCGCCTTCCCTCTCAGATCGCGTGCCTCGCCCAGGCGTTCGAAGCGGAAGTCACCATATGGCTCCGCGAAGGCGCGGTCCAGCACGTCGGTCAACTCGCCGAACTCGTGACGGAAAACCGCGTCGAAGTCCTTGGTTGCACGCGCTCGCATGCGTAACCGAAGCTCCAGCGCGACGCCGCCCTTCACCACAAATGCTGTGGTACCGCGCTCATCACTCACGCGCTCCAGCGCCCCAGCCACTACCATGAACGAGATCCAGTTCCGGATTCGCGCTTGTGGGATCTGATAATGCTTTGAGTACCGGCCCACCATTTGATCGAGCACCGTTTTTGTTTTCGGTGTAGTCGGCCTTCTCAGGCGCCCCGACTCCGTCATCAGCATTCCTTTCTGCCGAGGCACTCGGTGGTGAGCCACTGGGCCTCCGCACGCTTGAGCACCCCCCGCCGGATTCCATCCTCGATCGCCTGTTCCACCAGCGCAGCCCCGAGGTGGGCGCGGTGACAATCCACGATCGTTCTAACAGGCGTAGTGACGGGGATTCCCTCCACGAACCCAACATCCCCTGCATCCAGATCGGCTCGATGTACATTGTAGAGCTTGGGAACCGCCCGCTGAATCCGGTGCCGTTTTGGAACGGTAATATGAATCCGTGCGGGGTTCACGTCGGACAACTGGTGGAGCACGAGCGCGCTGTCGTGCGAGATGATCGCTTGGAGCCCACGCGGCCAGAGGCTCGCCTCCATGTACTCCGAGAATGGAGACAGTGGAATCGCTGGGACGCGATACAAGCCCGTGCTCACCCGTTCCAGGGTACCTCTCCGAGTCATCGCGTTGAGGGCTTTACGCGAGACATTCGCTTCCGTCGCCTGTTCAATTGTGAAGTAGCCAAAATTCTCGACGGCAAGTTCGTAAACAGCGTTGTATCGCTCTCCCGGCATACTATTCTCCGGTGACCTTGTTCTTACCCAAGAGCTTTATCGGCTCATTTGTCCCCCCACTGTACTCAGCATGTTTTCATTGTACAAGAGTCTACGTTTTGTAGACTCTTAAGCATCCAACGAGTTGACCAAGAACATCATGTCGCCTAACAGTCCACGAAACGTAGACTCTCAAACGAATCAGTTCGCGTGCAGACCAGCCTTTCACACGCGGAAGGGTCAGGCTGTCGACAGTGAAAACATATACACTCCGGGCGCATCGACAAGAGGTCTGTGCGCGGTCCGCGAAAAGCGACGAATTGGGGACAGGAGGCGGATCGGAGAGATCTGCGAGGCCTAATTGCACTCCACCGCGAGGAACGCCCCGGGACGGCCGTGCGGATGAAAAAATCTGGGAGTGGAAAGAGGAAAAAACACATCACCCCGTCCATCGAGCCGATGGGCGGGGTGATGCGTGCCTCGTGATTGTAAACTTGGCTCACGAGGCGCAGGCCGGCCCGAACGCCTTGCGGCGCGGGCGCGTGCCGTAAGCACGAGGCTTTCGGCACGCCACAAAGGTATCAGACCGGACAACGTGCGTCAACCTATGCGTCGAGCGCGCCGCCGGGTCAGCTCGCCCGGCGCTCCCCGCCGGAGCGGCGCTCGTCGGGGGAGCGTTCGGCGCCGTGCTTGATGCTGCGGCCCTCCACCAGGAACACCACGTCCTCGGCGATGTTGGTGGCCAGGTCGGCGATGCGCTCCAGGTTGCGGCTGACCAGGAAGAGCGACATCGACGCGCCGATGCGCCGCGGGTCTTCCATCATGTGCGTCAGCAGGATGCGGAAGAGCGAGTTGTGCAGCGCATCCACGCGGTCGTCCCGGCGGCACACCTCGCGGGCCCCCGCCGCGTCGGCGCGGACGAAGGTGTCCAGCGCGTCCGACAGCATCTCCGTCGCCAGCCGCCCCATCTCCTCGATCTCCGGAAACTCCAGGTAGATGGGCTGCTCGGCCAGGTGGCGCACGGCCTCGGCGATGTTCACCGCGTGATCGCCCACGCGCTCCAGGTCGTTGCTGATCTTCATCGCCATGGTGATCAGGCGAAGGTCGCGCGCCATCGGCTGCTGCAGCGCCAGCAGGTGGATGCAGGCGTCGTCGACGGCCACCTCCATGGCGTCGAGGTCGTTGTCGCGGCGGATGACCTCCTGCGCCAGCTCGCCGTCGCGGTCGCGCAGCGCCTGCAGCGAGCGGGTGACCAGGTCTTCGGCCAGCCCCGACATGTCGAGCAGTTGGTTCTTGAGCTTGGCCAACTCCTCGTGGAAGTGGCGGAACCCCGGCGTCGGGCTCATCCGAACCTCCCCGTGATGTAGGCCTCGGTGCGCTCTTCGCGCGGGTTGGTGAACAGCGTGTTGGTGCGCCCCATCTCCACCAGCGAGCCCATGTAGAAGAACGCCGTGTAGTCCGACACGCGCGCCGCCTGCTGCATGTTGTGGGTCACGATGACGATGGTGTACTGGTCCTTGAGCTCGTAGATCAGCTCCTCGATCTTTTGTGTGGCGATGGGGTCCAGCGCGCTGGCCGGCTCGTCCATCAGCAGCACCTCGGGCTGCACCGCCAGCGCCCGCGCGATGCACAGGCGCTGCTGCTGCCCGCCGGAAAGCCCCAGCGCGCTGCGGTCCAGCCGGTCCGACACCTCGTCCCAGAGCGCGGCCTGCTTCAGCGAGTGCTCCACCAGGTCGTCCAGCGCGCGGCGGCCCTTGGCCAGCCCGTTCACCCGCGCGCCGTACGCCACGTTCTCGTAGATGGACTTGGGGAACGGGTTGCTCTTCTGGAACACCATCCCCACCCGCTTGCGCAGCTGCACCACGTCGAGCCCGGTGCGGTACACGCTTTCGCCGCGCAGGGTGATGTCGCCGTCGTGGCGGATTCCGGGGATCAGGTCGTTCATGCGGTTGATGGACCGCAGGAACGTGCTCTTGCCGCAGCCGGACGGCCCGATCAGCGCCGTCACCTGCTTCTGCGGCATCTCGAGCGTGATGTCGTTCAGCGCCCGGGTGCCGCCGTACCAGAACGAGAAGTCGTCGGCGCGGATGGCCAGCTCCGCCGGGGCCTGCGTGGGCGTTTCCGTGGGCATCGCGGCGTCGTTCAGGGGAAGCGCGGGCGCCCGCTGCACGGGGGCCTGCGCGGTAAGGTCTTGCATGTCAGCGGCTCCGGTACGGGCTGCGGATCAGGAATCGCGCGGCCAGGTTCATGGCCAGCACCAGCGCGATCAGCAGCAGCGACGCGGCCCAGGCCTGCTTGTGCTGCTCTTCGAACGGGCTGATGGCGTACTGGAAGATCTGCACGGGCAGCGCGGCGATGGGCTCGCTCAGCCCCGCGGACCAGAACGGGTTGCCGAACGCGGTGAAGAGCAGCGGCGCCGTTTCGCCCGCGATGCGCGCAAGGGCGATCAGCACGCCGGTGAGAATGCCGCTGCGCGCCGCGGGAAGCACCACGCCCAGCGTGGTGCGCCAGCGGGTGAAGCCCAGCGCCAGGGCGCCCTCCTTCATCTCGCGGGGAACCAGGCGAACCATCTCTTCCGTGGTCCGCGTAACCATCGGCAGCAGCATGATGGCGAGGGCGACGCCGCCGGCGAAGGCGCTGAAGCCGCCCATCGCTACGACCACCCACGCCCAGACGAAGATGCCGATGACGATGGACGGAATGCCGTTCATCACGTCGGTGATGAAGCGGATGCCGTTGGCCATCGGGCCGCCCTCGGCCTCGGCCAGGTAGACGCCCGCGCCGATGGCCACGGGCAGCCCCATGGCCCCGGCCAGGCCCACGAGCAGGAAGGTGCCCAGCACGCCGTTCCCCACCCCGCCCCCCGGCTGGCCCACCGGGGCCGGGACGCTGGTGAAGAACTCGGGGTTCAGCGAGCCCAGCCCCGCGCGCAGCAGGTGAAAGAAGATCAGCAACAGCGGCAGCACGGTGAGCGCCGCCGCCACCCCGGTCAGCGCGAGCCAGACCCGGCTGGAGATGCGCCGCCGCCGGTCGCGGAAGGACAGCTGGTCAAGCGGCGCCGCGTGCTGCGGCGCCGTCATGGGCCCGATCGCCGGCCCACTCACTTGCCCCCCCGCAGGCTGACGCGCCAGACGAGGAAGCGCGCGACGGAGTTGACCACGATGGTGATGCCGAACAGCAGCAGGCCGATCGACATCAGCGCCGCCAGGTGAAGGTCGTCGCTGGCCTCGGCGAACTCGTTCGCCAGCACGCTGGCCATCGTCGCACCCGGGGCGAAGAGCGACGTCGCCACCTCGGCCCGGTTTCCGATCACCATCGTAATCGCCATCGTCTCGCCCAGCGCGCGGCCCAGTCCCAGGATGATCGCGCCGATGATCCCCGGCACGGCGTAGGGAAGCACCACCTGCCAGGTCATCTCCCAGCGCGTGGCGCCCAGGGCCAGCGCCGCCTCGCGCTGGGCGACAGGCACGGCGGCCAGCACCTCGCGCGACACGGCGGAGATGAAGGGGACGATCATGATGGCCAGGATGACGCCGCCGGCCATGATGCTGCTTCCGTACGCCGGCCCGGCGAACAGCCCCACCTTGTCGCCGATGGCGTTGGCGACGGGCTCCTGGATGGCGGTGCGCAGCCAGGGCACCAGCACGAAGATGGCCCACAGGCCGTAGACCACGCTGGGAATGGCGGCCAGCAGCTCGGTGCCGAAGGCGATCGGCGCGGCCAGCCAGCGCGGCGCCAGCTCGGTAAGGAAGATCGCCAGCCCGATGGAAAGCGGGACGGCGATCAGCAGCGCAAGGAGCGACGAGGCCAGCGTGCCGAAGATGAACGGCAGCGCGCCGAACTGGCCGGCTACCGGGTCCCACGTGGTCCCGCCCACGAAGCCCAGGCCGAAGCGCTGGATGGCCGGCCACGAGGCCACGCCCACGCGCACGACGATGAACGCGAAGAGCACCGGGATGGCCAGGCCGAACGCCCCCAGCGCCAGCGCGTAGCTGCGGTCGGCGACGTTTCCCTGCGCGTATCGAGGGAGCAGCCGTGATGCGAACGAGCGGGGGCCTGTCGCCAGTGCGCCCGCCTGCTCAGGTACGGGTTGCATCCGTTCCTTTGGTCCTGATGAAGGAGGGTGCGGCGACCCTTCTCGCCGCGCCCTCGCGTGTCTGCTTGCTCATGTGCCGAGGGCGGGCCCCTCCCCCGCCCCTCCCCGGGCAAACCGCGCCGGGAGAGGGGAAAACTTCGGTCGGGGTCGACCGGCGGTGGCGAATGCCGGGGCCGCCCCCTCCCCCCGGCCCCCGGCCCCCGCTGCGCAGGGGAGGGGGAGACCTGAATCGCGCTCCGGCTGGCCTCGCGCACTCTACTGGCTCCCTTCCCCCGCGCAGTTTGCGGGGGAAGGGTTGGGTATGGGGGGCGCCGGCCCGAGCACCGGACCTTGGGCAACCCCCTCCCTTACTGCCCCACCCGCTCCTTGTTCGGCCCGCACGTGACGCCGTCCATCGCCGCCAGGGCCGGGGCGCGCACGGCGTCGGGGAGCGGCGCGTAGTGAAGCTGGCGCGCGGTGGCGGCGCCTTCGGTCAGCGACCAGCGGACGAGGCCGGCGAGCGCCCGCGCCTTGGTGCAGTCCTGCATGTGCGGCGGCACCAGCAGGTACGTCCACGCCACGATGGGATAGGTCTGCGCACCCGGCAGGTTCACCAGCGAGGCGCGCAGGTCGCCGTCGGGGCCCAGCTGCAGGTTCGCGGCGGCGGCGGTGGTCGCCTCCACGGAAGGCTGCACGAACTGGCCGGCGGCGTTGCGCACGGCGGCGGTGGGCAGGTTGCCCTCGCGCGCGTACGCCAGCTCCACGTAGCCCACGGCGCCCGGCGTCTGCTTCACCTGGCCGGTGACACCCTCGTTGCCCTTGCCGCCCAGCCCCGCGGGCCAGTTCACCGTCTTGCCCACGCCCACGCCCTGCTTCCACTGCGGGCTGACGGCGCCCAGGTACTCGGTGAAGATGAAGGTGGTGCCGCTGCCGTCGGTGCGGTGCACCGGGATCACGTCGGTGGCCGGCAACTGCACGCCCGGGTTCAGCGCGGCGATGGCCGGGTCGTTCCACTTCTTGATGGTGCCGCCGAAGATGCCGGCCAGCGAAGCCCCGTCCAGCCGCAGCGGCTGGGCGAGCCCCGGGAGGTTGTAGGCGATGGTCACCGCGCCGAGCACGGTGGGCACGTGCACCGTTCCCGGGGCCTTGGCCAGCTCCTCCTGGCTCATGGGCGCGTCCGAGGCGCCGAAGTCCACCGTGCCCTCGGTGACCTGGCGGATGCCGCCGCCCGAGCCGATGGCCTGGTAGTTCACCCGCACGGGGTTGGCGCCCGCGTAGTCGGCGAACCAGCGGTCGTAGATGGGGCGCGGAAACGAGGCGCCCGCGCCGGTGAGGGTGACGGTTCCGCCCGCGGCGGACGACTGCTGCTTCTGCTTCATGGCCGCGGGGCTGGCGTCGCCGCCTCCGCAGGCCGAAAGGGCAAACGCCGCGAACGCGGCGATGGTTCCGGTTGCTCTTTTCATCCGTGCACTGGCCGGTTCGGGACAGGACAGAAACCTGACGTGCCGGAACCTACCGGCCGAGCGTAACGCGAGTGTAACAGAAGGCATCACGACACTTGTAACGGCGCCGTAACGGTTGTAACATCCCGCAGCCATCCGGCCCAAGGCCGGTTTGGCGAGGCGGAGCGCGGCGTGTGGGCAGCCGCGGACGCGCGGCATCCGGCGAACCCGCCGGCGGCCGTTACAAAACTCGAGTTTCTGGAGGACGACGTGGGCCTGATTCCGCGTGACGAAAAGTTCTTCCCGATGTTCAACGACCTCGCGCGCCTCCTGTGCGAGTGCGCCGACCTGGTCGCGCAGCTGTTCGCCGATCCCGCGCGGCTCACGGAGCTGGCGGCCGAAGTCAAGAAGCGCGAGCACGAGGCCGACGAGATCACCCACGACGTGATCGTGCGCATCGACCGCAGCTTCATCACGCCGCTGGACCGCGAAGACATCCACCTGCTCACCTCGCGGCTGGACGACGTGATCGACCTGCTGGACGGCACCGTGCGCCGCGCGCAGATGTTTCACCTGACGGCCGCCCCGGTCCACGCGGCGCGCCTGGCCGACGTGCTGAAGCGCGCGGCCAGCCAGATCGAGACGGCCGTGCGCAACATGAAGAAGCCCAAGATGATGCTGGACCACACCCGGGCTCTCAAGGCGCTGGAGGAGGAGGGCGACGCCATCTACGCCGAGGCCGTGGGCGAGCTGTTCTCCGGGCACCCCGACCCGCTGGAAGTGATCAAGTGGATGGAGCTGTACGACAAGCTCGAAGACGCGATCGACCAGTGCGACAACGTGTCGAACGTGCTGGAAAGCATCGCCCTGAAGAACGGGTAGGGCCGCCGTGGTCACCTACGTCGTCCTGATCGTCCTGGTCGCCTTCGCGTTCGACTTCATCAACGGCTTCCACGACTCGGCGAACTCCATCGCCACGGTCGTGGGCACCCGCGTGCTGAAGCCGTTCCCGGCGGTGCTGTGGGCCGCGTTCTTCAACTTCGCCGCCCTGTTCATCGTGGGCACGGCCGTGGCCAAGGCCATCGGCAAGGGGATGATCGACCTGGACGTGGTTACGCCCACGGTGATCCTGGGCGGCCTGTCCGGGGCCATCATCTGGAACCTGATCACCTGGGTGTACGGGCTTCCCAGCAGCTCCTCGCACGCGCTGATCGGCGGCTACGCGGGCTCGGCCGTGGCGGCGGCGGGGATGGGGGCCATCGAGTGGGGCACCAAGTGGATCCAGACGCTGGCGTTCATCGTGCTTTCGCCCCTGATCGGCATGTTGCTGGGCTTCGGGCTGATGGTGCTGGTGAGCTGGCTCTTCCACCGGGTGCCGCGCGGCCCCGCGGACCGCTTCTTCAAGGGCGCGCAGCTGGCCAGCTCGGCGCTCTTTTCGCTTTCGCACGGGGCCAACGACGCGCAGAAGACGATGGGCATCATCGTTTCGCTGCTGGTGTCGGTGAACCACATCTTCGCGCAGGAGACGGGGTTCCTGCACCTGCTCTACGTGCCCAACGCCGAGACCATCCCGTTGTGGGTGGAGGTATGCGCCTACACCGCCCTTTCCGTCGGCACGCTGTTCGGCGGGTGGCGGATCGTGCACACCATGGGGTCGCGCATCACCCGGCTGAAGCCGGTGGGCGGGTTCTGCGCCGAGACGGGCGGGGCCATGAGCATCCTGATCGCCACCAACTTCGGCATTCCGGTGAGCACCACGCACACCATCACGGGGTCCATCGTGGGCGTGGGTGCCACGACGCGGCTTTCGGCGGTGCGCTGGGGGATCGCGGGGCGGATCGTGTGGGCCTGGGTGCTCACGATTCCCGCGGCGGCGCTGATGTCGGCGATCAGCTACCTGATCCTGGCCACGTTCGCGCCGACGCTGTAGACCGGCGGAATCGCAGGGACGCGGAGGCGCAGAGACCCGGTCTCTGCGCCTCCGCTCGTTCTGCCCTCAATCCACCTCGACGTAGCGGATCACCTTGTGGACCCCGCCCATGCGGACCACGCGGTCGAAGGGCCGCGGGGTCCAGGCGCGCTGCCCGTCGAGGTCCGTCACCGTCACCGAGCAGCCGCGCAGGATCTGGAAGCTCCCGTACTCCTCCACCTTGCCCGAGCATTCGGCGCGGTCGTACCGCACGCGGCGGCCGCGGAAGGCGCCGATCCACTCCGCCCGGGCTCCCGCGTTGCGCATCTGTACGTTGTCCCACGCCAGCACGGGGTCACCCGAGCGCGCGGCGGGAAAGCGAGGCCAGAGCACGGCGTTGTGCTCGTGCTCCGTCGTGCGGAATGCTTCCAGGGCCGCCGTGTCGCCCGCCACGAGCGCCTGGACCACCTCGCGGCCCAGTGCTTCGACGGAGGGCGCGCCACCGCGGAGTTCGTCGCTGGGCCCGCAGCCGGCGAGCAGGGTGAACGCGAGGAGTGGGAGGATTAGGGGGATGGGAGGCCGCCTCATGGAGCTTTGTCGATTTCTGATGGTGCGCGAGGCTTCGCGGGTTCGGGGGCGTTTCGATGGATCTCGGTGCATGCCGCGGGTGGCCCCTCCCCCGCCCCTCCCCCGGCAAACTGCGCCGGGAGAGGGGAGACTTCAGTCGGGGTTCGACGGGCTGCCGGTGCATTCCTCTGGGAGCCCCCTCCCCCCAGCCCCCGTCCCCCGCTGCGCAGGGGAGGGGGAGACCTGACCTGCACGTCCGCTGGCCTCGTGCACCCCTGCCGCGGATGCAGTCCGCGAAGGAGGACTTTGGGCCTTTGTTGCCGCGACGTAACCGTTCAGGTGGCAGCAGCCAGGAGCTTGGGTGCAGCGTTGCCGGAGCGCAGGGCGGCGATGGAAAGAGCAATGAAGTCGAGCGGGTGCACCTTCTGCTGCTGGCAGGTGG
>NZ_DASVSF010000070.1 GCF_036388275.1 Longimicrobium sp. | reverse complement strand
CGGCGAGGACGGCGGCCACCATCTCGGGCCCGCGCTCCAGGCAGAGGGCCACGCGCACCTCCGGCCCCACCCCCCGCGAGCGGAGGTCGTGCGCCAGCCGGTTGGCCCGCGCGTTCAATTCCGCGTAGCTCAGGCGCTCGTTCCCGAAGATCACCGCCGTGGCGCCGGGCGCGCGCTCCACCTGCGCCTCGAACAGCTCGTGGATGCACGACGACACCGCGTACTCCGCGCCGGTGCGGTTCCACTCCTCCAGCACCAGGCGCCGCTCCGCCGCGGGGAGCAGCGGGAGCACGTGCACGGCCTGCAGGTCGTCGGCGACGAACGCCTCCAGCACCCGGCGCAGGTGCGCCAGGTGGCGCTCCACGGTCGCCCGGTCGAAGAGCGCCGTCGCATACTTGACGCTTCCCTGGATGCGTTCGTTCGCCTCCCACAGCCCGAGCCAGAGATCGGTCTTGGCATCCACGTGCGCGGACTCCACGGCCACGCCCGCTTCCACCCCCGGGAGCCGCAGGGTGTTGCCCTCTCCCCGGGCCATGTTCTGCCACGCGATCACCACCTGGAAGAGCGGGTGGTGCGACACGCTGCGTACCGGGTCCACCAGCTCCACCACCTGCTCGAAGGGGATGTCCTGGTGGTGCTGCCCGGCGAGCGCCCGCTCCTTCACCCGGCCCAGCAGCTCCGCCACCGTGGGCGCGCCCGACAATTCCAGGCGCAGCGCCAGGGTGTTCACGAAGCAGCCGATCAGCCCCTCGGTCTCGCGCCGTCCGCGGCCCGCCGTCGGCGTGCCGATCACCACGTCGTCCTGGCCCGAGAGCCGGCTGAGCACCACGGCCCACCCGGCCACGAGCGTCATGTACAGCGTGGTGCCGTGCCGCCGCGCCAGCGCATTCAGCCCCGCCGTGAGCGCCTCGTCCAGCTCCACCCCGAGCACCGCCCCCGCATGGTCCACCTGCGCCGGCCGCGGGCGGTCGGTGGGCAGCTCCAGCAGCTCCGGTGCGCCCGCCAGCGTACGCGTCCAGTAGTCCGCCTGCTCGCGGAGGACGTCGCCCTCCATCCACCGGCGCTGCCAGACCGCGTAGTCGGCGTACTGCACCGGCAGCTCGGGAAGGTGCGCCTCCCGCCCCGAGCGATGGGCGGCGTAGAGCGAGGAAAGCTCATCGAAGAGCACGCCGAACGACCAGCCGTCGGTGACCAGGTGGTGCATCGCCAGGACCAGCACGTGGTCGTCGGCCGCCAGCCGGACGAGCCGGCCGCGGACGAGCGGCCCCCGCTCCAGGTCGAAGGGCGCACGGGCCTCTCCGGCGATCAGCCGGTCGAGCTCCGCCTCGGCGTCCGCCCGCCCGCCGAGGTCGTGCTCCACCAGGTGGAACCCGCTCGCCGCCGCGGGGGCGATCCGCTGCACGGGAGCGGCGTCCACCTGCGCGAAGGTGGTGCGCAGTGCCTCGTGGCGGGCCACGACCTCGTCCAGTGCCCGCGCCAGCGCGTCCACGTCCAGTGCGCCGCGCAGGCGCAGCGACTTGTGGAGGTGGTACACGCTCCCCGGGCTCCCCAGCTGCTCCAGGAACCAGAGCCGCTGCTGGGTGAACGACAGCGGCAGCGCCCGTGTACGCTCCACGGGCACCACGGGGGGCAGCACCGGCAGCCCGGCCCCGCGCATCTCCTCCACGCGTGCGGCCATCTCGGCCACGGTGGGCCCTTCGAAGAGCGCGCGCAGCGGCATCTCCACGCCGAATGCCTCGCGCACCTGCGACACCACGCGGGTGGCCAGGAGCGAGTGCCCGCCCAGCTCGAAGAAGCCGTCCTCCACGCCCAGGCGCTCGACGCCCAGCACCTCGGCCCAGATCCCCGCCAGCACCTCCTCGACCGGGGTGCGCGGCGCGACGTAGGTCTCGTCGTCCGGCCCGAACTCCGGCTCCGGCAGCGCCTTGCGGTCCAGCTTGCCGTTGGGGTTCACCGGGAGCGCGTTCATGTGGACGAACGCCGCCGGCACCATGTACTCCGGCAGCCGCTCGGCCAGGTGCGCGCGCAGCACCGCCGCGCCCGCCGGGCTGCCCGTGTAATAGGCCACCAGCCGCGGGTCGCCCATCTCCCCGTCGCGCGCCCGCGCCACCACCACCGCCTCGTGCACGGCCGCGTGCTCGGCCAGCCGCGCCTCGACCTCGCCCAGCTCGATGCGGAACCCGCGCACCTTCACCTGCGAGTCGGCGCGCCCCATGAACTCGATGGTCCCGTCCGGCAGCCACCGCCCCAGGTCGCCCGTGCGGTACAGCCGCGCGCCGGGCGCCCGGCCGAAGGGATCGGGGAGATAGCGCTCCGCCGTCTGCCCCGGCAGCCCCCGGTAGCCGCGCGTGACCCCCGCCCCGCCCAGGTACAGCTCCCCCGTCACCCCCACCGGCACCGGCTCGCCGGCCGCGTCCAGCACGTAGATCGTGGCGTTGGCGATGGGGCGGCCCGGCGGCATGGAGCGGCTGGAGTAGCTCGACAGGTCTGCGCGGGCGAAGTGGTGGGCCGTGATCCCGGTGGCCTCCGTGGAGCCGTACGGGTTCAGGAACACCGGACGGGGCTCCGGCACCCGCGCGAGCTGCCGCGGGTACAGCGGCTCCCCGCCGAAGACCACGATCCGCAGCCCGCCGATCGCTTTCCCCCCGTCCGCCTCCACCAGCGCCTGGAACCCCGTCGGCGTCAGGTTCATCATGGTGATGCCGGACGCCACGATCTGCGCCGTGATCCTGCCCGGCTCGAACGGCTCGCGCGCCAGGTGCACCCGGCCACCCACGAAGAGCGGGGCCAGCAGGTTGCGCTGGGTGAGGTGGAAGCTGAAGGAGGTGACGACCAGCACCGCGTCGCGCTCCGTCATCCCGGTGGCGCCCAGGTACCAGTGCAGCAGGTTGGAAGCGCCCCCGTGCGTCATCATCACCCCCTTGGGCCGCCCCGTGGAGCCCGAGGTGTAGATGACGTACGTCAGGTGCTCCGGCGACAGCGCCGCACGCTCCGGGTTCGTGGCCGGCTGCCCCGCCCACCACGCCGCGTCCTCGTCCAGCGACAGCAGGGGCACGTCCAACTCCGCCAGCCGTGCGGCCAGAGACCCCTGCGTCAGCATGACCACCGGGGCGCTGTCCCGCACCATGTCGAGCAGCCGTTCCCGCGGATAGGCGGGGTCCAGCGGCAGGTACGCGCCCCCCGACTTCAGCACGCCCAGCACGGCCACCACCAGCTCGGGCTCGCGCTCCACGCAGATCCCCACGCGCACGTCGGGGCCCAAGCCCAGGCTCCTCAGGTGGTGCGCCAGCCGGTTGGCCCGGGCGTTCAGCTCGCCGTACGTCAGCTCCCGGTCCTCGAAGACCACCGCCACCGCGCCGGGCGTGCGCCCGGCCTGCGCCTCGAACCGCTCGTGGATGTACGA
>NZ_DASVSF010000069.1 GCF_036388275.1 Longimicrobium sp. | reverse complement strand
GGCCTGGGGTGCGTTCCTCAATGGCGCCACGCTCGTCGGAATTCCCCGGGACGTCCTCCTCTCGCCCCCCGCGCTGTACCGGATGCTGCGCGACGAGCGCATCACCACGCTCTACCAGACCACCGCGCTGCTCAACCAGCTTTCGCGCGAGCTGCCCGACGTGTTCGCGCCGCTGCGCGAGGTGCTCTTCGGCGGGCAGGCCGTGGACGCCGACAGCGTGCGCCGGCTGCTGAAGGCGGGCGGTCCCGAGCGCCTGCTGCACATGTACGGTCCCACCGAGACGACCGCCTGGTGCTCGTGGGAGCAGGTGGCGCACGTGGCGGAGGACGCGCTCACGGTTTCCGTGGGCCGCCCCACAGGGAACCAGCGGATCTACCTGCTCGACGCCGCGCTGAACCCGGTGCCCGTGGGCGTGCCGGGCGAGGCGTACGTCGGGGGCGACGGCGTGGTGCGCGGCTACCTGGATCGTCCGGGGCTGACGGCGGAGCGCTTCGTTCCCGATCCGTTCGCCGCGGAGCCGGGTGTGCGGATGTACCGCACCGGCGACCGGCTGCGGTGGAAGGCGGACGGGCGGCTGGAGTTCATCGGCCGGGTGGACGAGCAGGTCAAGGTGCGCGGCTTCCGCATCGAGCCGGGGGAGATCGAGGCGGTGCTGTCGGCGCACGCGGAGGTGCGCGAGGCGCGGGTGATCGTGAGCGACGATGCGTCGGGCGAGAAGCGGCTGGTGGCGTACGTCGTCGGGAGCGTGGATGCGGAGGGGCTGCGCGCGCACCTGCGGGAGAGCCTGCCGGAGTACATGGTGCCGGCGGCGTTCGTCGCGCTGGAGCGGCTGCCGCTGACGCCTACGGGCAAGCTGGACGTTCGGGCGCTCCCCGCGCCGGAGCTGGGCTCGGCGGAGGACGAGTACGTGGCTCCGGGCACGCCGGTGGAGGAGGTGCTGGCGGGGATCTGGGCCGAGGTGCTGCGCCTGGAGCGGGTGGGGGTGAGGGAAAACTTCTTCGAGGCGGGCGGGCACTCGCTGCTCGCCACCCGGGTGGTCTCGCGCATCCGCGAGGTGTTCGGGGTGGAGATGCCGCTGCGGGCGCTCTTCGAGGGGCCCACGGTGGCGGAGCTGGCCGGGCGCGTGGAGGAGATGCGCCGGGCGGAGCTGCCGGTGCTGCCGCCGGTGGTGCCCGTGGAGCGCACGGGGGGCCTGCCGCTGTCGTTCGCGCAGGAGCGGCTCTGGTTCATGGACCGGCTGGAGCCGGGAAGCGCCGTCTACAACATCCCCATGGCACGGCGGGTGGGGGGTGCGCTGGACGGGGCGGTGCTGGAACGCGCCCTGGGCGAGATCGTCCGGCGCCACGAGGCGCTGCGGACGGTCTTCCGCGAGGTGGACGGCTCGCCGGTGCAGGTGATCGCGCCCTTCGCCGGGTTTGCGGTGCCGGTGGAGGACCTGTCGGGGCTGGGCGAGGCGGATCGCGAGGCGGCGGTCGAGCGGCGTGCAGGCGAGGAGGCGGCACGACCGTTCGACCTTTCGGCGGGCCCGCTGATCCGCGCCGCGCTGCTGCGGCTGGGCGACGAGGACCACGTGCTGCTGCTCTCGATGCACCACATCGTCAGCGACGGGTGGAGCATGGGGGTGTTCTTCCGTGAGTTCTCCGTGCTGTACGAGGCGTACCGCCAGGGGCGTGAGTCGCCGCTCCCCGAGCTGCCGGTGCAGTACGCCGACTACGCGGTGTGGCAGCGCGAGCAGCTGGATGGCGAGGCCCTGGACCGGCAGATGGCGTACTGGCGGGAGCGCCTGGCGGGCGCGCCGGAGCTGCTGGAGCTGCCCACGGACCGTCCCCGCCGGGCGGTGCAGACGTACCGGGGCGCGTCGGTCCCCGTGGCGCTCTCCCCGGAGCTGCAGGAGCGCTTGCAGGCGCTGGGGCAAAGCGAGGGCACGACGCTGTTCATGACGCTGCTGTCCGCCTTCCAGGTGCTCCTCTCCAAGTACGCCGGGAGCGAGGACGTGGTGGTGGGAAGCCCCATCGCCGGACGCACGCGCCGGGAGGTGGAGTCGCTGATCGGCTTCTTCATCAACACGCTGGTCCTGCGCACCGACGTCTCGGGCGACCCGGGCTTCCGCGAGGTGCTGCGGCGGGTGCGGCAGGTGACGCTGGGGGCGTACGAGCACCAGGAGGTGCCCTTCGAGAAGCTGGTGGCCGAGCTGCAGCCGGAGCGCAGCTTGAGCCACTCGCCGTTCTTCCAGGTGATGTTCACCCTGCAGAACGCCGGGGGCGGGGGCGGTGCGATCGCGGGGCTCGAGGTGAGCGGCGCCGGAGCGGTCAACGAGGTCGCCACGCACGATCTCTACCTGGTGCTCTCGGCGACTCCCGCGGGCCTGCTGGGCGGACTGAACTACAGCACCGACCTGTTCGAGCCGGCGACCATCGAGCGCATGGTGCGCCACCTGGAGCGGCTGCTGGAGCAGGTGGCCGCGGACGCCGACGTGCGGCTCTCGCGGCTGGACCTGCTCGGAGAGCCGGAGCGCGCGCTGGTGCTGGGGGAGTGGAACCGGACGGAGGCCGAGTACCCGGCGGACCGGTGCATCCACGAGCTGTTCGAGGCGCAGGCGGCATGCACGCCGGGGGCAGTCGCCGTGAGCTTCGAGCGAGCGGAGCTGGGGTACGGTGAGCTGAACGAGCGGGCCAACCGGCTGGCGCACCATCTCGCCGCGCTCGGCGTCGGGCCGGAGACGCGGGTCGCGATCTGCCTGGAGCGGGGGCCGGAGATGGTCGTTTCCGTCCTGGCCGTGCTCAAGGCCGGCGGCGCGTACGTTCCGCTGGACCCCGCCTATCCCGCCGAGCGGCTGGCGTTCGTGCTGGCCGACGCGGCCGTGCCCGTGCTGGTGACGCAGGAGTCGCTGCGCGCGGCGCTCCCCGCCGGCGACGGTGTCGCGGTGGTGAGCGTGGACGGGGACGGGGCGCGGATCGCGGCGGAGCGCGCGGAGAACCCGGATCGCGGCGCACGGCCGGACCAGCTGGCGTACGTGATCTACACCTCGGGCTCCACGGGAACGCCCAAGGGGGTGATGGTTCCGCACCGCGGCGTCCCCAACCTGGCGTA
>NZ_DASVSF010000068.1 GCF_036388275.1 Longimicrobium sp. | reverse complement strand
AGATTGGCAAGCGTATCGGCTAGCAGCACGTACGGGGTCGGCCCGACCAAGACCAAACGCGCCACCATTCTGCCGGGATGCTCGGCGTGATCGCGGTGAATGATCCAGCCAACCAACGCGTCATCCGCGCCGGCCTGAAGCGCTTCAGCCGTCATCATATCGTCGGCCACGACAGCGCCAACGCATCAGGCGCTGCGTCCCAAGACATCGCCGGATGTTCGTCCAGATATGCCCCCACAAGGGCCACTAGTGGTCTGAGTTAGAAATGCCCTTCCACCTTTCCTATATGTCCTCTCGCTGGCGATGAGGCAGCGATTGGATGGGAGGTGGCGATGGCAAGCCCGCATGCAGTTGCGATTACATTGTCTGCTGCGGACCGCGAAACGTTGGAAGGCTGGACCCGGCGCCGCAAGACAGCGCAGGGGCTGGCGATGCGCGCCCGGATTGTCCTGGCCTGTGCCAAAGCCGGGACGACGAATGGCGCGGTCGCCAGAGCGCTGGGCGTCAGCCGCCCAACCGTTGCCACTTGGCGCAGGCGGTTTGCGGAGCGGGGGCCAGATGGGCTGCTGGATGAGCCCCGTCCTGGCGCACCGCGCCGGATCACCGACGAACAAATCGAGCGGGCGGTCGTCACCACCTTGGAGAGCACGCCCGCCAACGCCACGCACTGGAGCACGCGCAGTCTGGCGCAGGCGGTGGGACTGAGTCAGTCGGCGGTGGTACGGATCTGGCACGCCTTTGGGCTCCAGCCGCATCGCAGCGAGACCTTCAAGCTGTCGCGCGACCCGCTGTTCGTCGACAAGGTGCGCGACATTGTCGGGCTGTATATGAACCCGCCGGACCGCGCGCTGGTGCTGTGCGTCGACGAAAAGCCACAGATCCAGGCCACCGAAGGAACCGCACCGGTGCAGCCAATGCGCCCGGGTCAGGTGGAGCGTCACACCCATGACTACATCCGTCACGGCACCATCGACCTGTTTGCCGCTCTGGACGTCAAGACCGGCACCGTGATCGGCACCTGTCGCCAGCGCCACCGCGCGACCGAGTTCCGCGGTTTTCTGGACCAGATCGACCGCACCGTGCCGCCCGATCTGGACGTGCATCTCGTGCTCGACAATGCCTCAACCCACAAGGCCGCTGATTCGGCAATGGCTGCTCAAGCGGCCACGCTACCACCTGCACTTTACGCCAACCTCGGGCTCCTGGCTGAACCTCGTCGAGGCGTGGTTCGCCTTGCTGAGCGCCCGTCAACTCCGACGGGGGAAGTTCCGCAGCACCCGCTCGCTGGAGCAGGCTGTTCACCGCTACATCGCAGCAACAAACGAGAGCCCCAGGCCCTTCATCTGGACCAAGAGCGCCGACGACATCCTGGCCAGCGTTCAGCGCTTCTGTCAAAAAACTTCTAACTCATACCACTAGCCCATCTTATTCACCGGCGTGTGGGGAGTAACTGCTGCTGAGCGCTGGGCGCAGTGATCCAAGGCGCCTATTTCATCGCGGGGCAAGGACGGATGGGATAGGCGCTGGAGGTTTGCGGGAGATGGCGTGTTCGGGGCACAGGCCCCATCCGTCAGGGCCCCGCAGGCAGGCAGCCACGCACCAGACCGGCGAACAGATCAGCCTCCGGGCAGGCGGCGGTGAAGGCGATGCGGACCCGTGTGGCGGTCTCGGTGATACACGCGCCGATCTTGATCAGGCGCAGCCGCAGGGTGGTGAACTCGGCCGTGGCGAGAGGCTGCGGGCTGGGAATGGCGTCACGGACGCGCAACAGCAGCCAGTAGGCGGCCGTGTGCAGGATCAGCCGCACCTGGTTGGCGCGTGGCTCGCGGCAACTGGTGCGGTCGGAGGCAAGCTGGCTCTTGTGCAATTTAATCAGGTTCTCGGCCTGGCCGCGTGCGCAGTAGATGGCCGCATAGAGCCATTCCGCCGAGCCGCGGCGCAAGTTGGTCACCACGTAGCGGATGTCCAGCCCTTGGGGCGTGGCTTCGATGCGCGCGGCGACACGGCGTTCGCCACGCC
>NZ_DASVSF010000067.1 GCF_036388275.1 Longimicrobium sp. | reverse complement strand
TGGAACGTGTACGGGCCCACGGAAACCACCATCTGGTCGACGTCCGGGGCGGTCGGCGGCGATGCTTCCAGCGCTGCGCAGGTGCCGATCGGGCGGCCGGTGGCGAACACGCGCGTCTACGTGCTGGACGCGGCGGGCGAGCCGGTGCCGGTGGGCGTGGCGGGCGAGCTGTACATCGGGGGCGCGGGGGTGGTGCGCGGGTACCTGGGGCGCCCGGAGCAGACGGCCGAGCGCTTCGTGGCCGATCCGTTCGGCAGCGAGCCTGGGGCGCGGCTGTACCGCACGGGCGACCTGGCGCGCTGGCGGCTGGACGGGACGATGGAGTTCCTGGGCCGCACCGACTTCCAGGTGAAGGTGCGCGGGTTCCGCATCGAGTTGGGCGAGATCGAGGCGCGCCTCGCCGAGCACCCGGGAGTGCGCGAGGCGGCGGTGATGGCGCGCGAGGACGCGGCGGGTGACGTACGGCTGGTGGGGTACTTCGTCGGGGCGGCGGTGGATGCGTCCGCCGGCGCGGTGGACGCCGAGGCACTCCGTGCGCACCTCTCCACCACGCTCCCGGAGTACATGGTGCCGGCGGCGTACGTGCGGCTGGACGCGCTTCCGCTCACGCCGAACGGGAAGCTGGACCGCAAGGCGCTCCCCGCTCCGGAGGGTGGTGCCTACGCAACGCGTGGCTACGAGGCGCCGGTGGGCGAGACCGAGGTGGCTCTCGCGGAGATCTGGGCGGAGGTGCTCGGCGTGGAGCGCGTGGGCCGCTGGGCCGGGTTCTTCGAGCTGGGCGGCCACTCGCTGCTGGCCGTACGCGTCGTGTCGCGCGTGCGGCAGCTGCTGGACGTGGAGGTGCCGCTCGGGGAGCTGTTCCGGTCCCCGGTGCTGGCGGACCTCGCGCACACCATCGGGAACGCGGCCCGCACCGAGCTGCCGCCGATCGAGCGGGTGGACCGTGGCGGACCGCTGCCACTCTCCTTTCCGCAGCAGCGGCTCTGGTTCCTGGAGCAGCTTGGCGATCTGGGCAGCACGTACCACGTCACCACGCGTCAGCGGCTGCACGGAGAGCTGGACCGGGGGGCGCTGGGGCGCGCGCTGGACGCGATCGTCGCGCGGCACGAGGCGCTGCGCACGACCGTCGTGGAGGTGCAGGGCGAACCGGTGCAGCGCATCGCCCCGGTGGAGGAGAGCCGGTTCCCGGTCATCGAGCACGACCTGAGCGGGGATCCCGACGGGCCGTCAGAACTGCGGCGGCTGCTGGGTGAGGAAGCGCGCACGCCCTTCGACCTGTCGCGGGGGCCGCTCGTCCGCGGCCGTCTGATCCGGCTGGCGGAGGACGAGCACCTGCTCCACGTCACCATGCACCACATGGTCACCGACGGGTGGAGCATGGGGGTGTTCACGCGCGAGCTGGGCGCGCTGTACGGCGCGTTCCGCCGCGGCGAGCCCGACCCGCTTCCCGCCCTGCCGGTGCAGTACGCGGACTACGCGGCGTGGCAGCGGAAGTGGGCGGACGGCGACGTCCTGAAGGGGCAGGCGGACTACTGGCGGGCCACGCTGGGCGGCGCCCCGGCGCTGCTGGAGCTGCCTACGGACCGTCCGCGGCCGGCGCAGGTGGACCATGCGGGTGCGTCGCTGGGCGTGGTGATGGACGAGGCGTTGACGGCCGGTCTGAAGGCACTGGGCCAGCGCCACGGCACCACGCTCTTCATGACCGTGCTGGCGGGCTGGGCCGCGGTGCTGGGCAGGCTGTCGGGGCAGAATGACGTGGTCGTCGGCACCCCCACCGCCAACCGTGGCCGCATCGAGATCGAGGGGCTGATCGGCTTCTTCGTGAACACGCTGGCGCTGCGCGTGGATCTCGCGGGCTCGCCCACCGTGGCGGAACTGCTGGCGCACGTACGGGAGCGGGCGCTGGGCGCGCAGCAGAACCAGGACATCCCCTTCGAGCAGGTGGTGGAGGTGGTGCAGCCGGT
>NZ_DASVSF010000066.1 GCF_036388275.1 Longimicrobium sp. | reverse complement strand
CGGGGCCCCCCATCCCCAACCCATCCCCCGCAAACAGCCGCGGGGGAAGGGAGCCAGTCGAGTGCGCGAGGCTAGCCGGAGTGCAGTCGAATTCTCCTCTCCCCCATGGGGTTTATGGGGGAGAGGCCGGGAGAGGGGGGCGGCCGCGGCATGCGCCGATTCACGTCGAAGCGCCTCAGAACCAGCATCGCCTCGCATCCGCCGAACCGGCGCCCCGATCTTGCGTCTGCCCTGACCGTAGTGACCGTGGGTACCGTCCTGACCGTCGTTACCGTTCTTCCCGCGAGCCCGTGAGCGAACCCAAGATCCTCATCGTCGACGACGAGGTCGGCATCCTCGACACCCTGCGCATCCTGCTCAAGCGCGAGGGATTCCAGGTGGAGACGGCCGTTGGTGGCCAGGCGGGCATCGACCGCATCGCCGACGTGCGCCCCGACGTGGTGCTTTCCGACGTGCGGATGCCCGGCGTCGGCGGGCTGGAGGTGCTGATGGCCGCCAAGGAATCAGACCCGTCCCTCCCCGTGATCCTGATGACCGCGCAGGCGTCACTGCAGACGGCCATGCGCGCGGTGAACGAGGGGGCGTTCTACTACATCCAGAAGCCCTTCAGCAACGACGAGCTGGTCGCCATCTGCCGCCGCGCCGCCGAGTCGCGCCAGCTGAAGCGCGAAAACCAGGCGCTGAAGACCGAGATCCGCCGCCGCGACCGCTCCGACACCACGCGCCCCATCGGCCGCAGCCGGCGCTTCGTGGACGTGCTGAAGACGGCGGAAACGGTGGCCCCCAGCGACTCCACCGTGCTCATCACCGGCGCGTCGGGAACGGGCAAGGAGGTGCTGGCGCGGTACATCCACACCATCTCCGACCGCGGGGACGGCCCGTTCGTTTCCATCAACTGCGGCGCGCTTCCCGAGAACCTGCTGGAAAGCGAGCTGTTCGGGCACGTGCGCGGCTCGTTCACGGGCGCGGTGCGCGACAAGCAGGGGCTGTTCGTGGCGGCCAAGGGAGGCAGCTTCTTCCTGGACGAGGTGGGCGAAATGTCGCCCGCCCTGCAGGTGAAGCTGCTTCGCGCCCTGCAGGAGCGCGAGGTGATTCCGGTGGGCGCGACGGAGCCGGTGCCGGTGGACGTGCGCATCATGGCGGCCACCAACCGCGACCTGGACGAGGAGATCCGCCGCGGCGGATTTCGGAGCGACCTGTTCTACCGCCTGAACGTCATCACGCTCCAGCTGCCGGAGCTGCAGGAGCGGCCGGAAGACATTCCCATCCTGGCCGAGTTCTTCCTGGACCGCTTCGCCGCCCAGCGCGGGCGCGCCGTCCCGCGCCTCTCGGCCGAGGTGCTGGCGCTGCTGCAGAGCTACGACTGGCCCGGCAACGTCCGCGAGCTGGAGAACGCGCTGGAGCGGGCCGCGGTGCTCACGGCGGACGGCGGCGAGATCGGCGCGTCCACGCTGCCGACGCGCATCACCCAGCGCCAGGCGCAGCCGCTGGTGTCGGCCACGCTTCCGCCCAATCCCACGCTGGAGATCGTGGAGCGGGCGTACATCCACTGGGTGCTGCACTCCGAGGGCGGCAACAAGACCAAGGCCGCGGAGGTGCTGGGGATCGACCCGTCGACGCTGTACCGCAAGCTGCAGCGGTACGGGATGGACCAGTAGGTTCCCCCTCCCCCGGCCCCTCCTCCGGCCCCTCCTCCGGCCCCTCCCCCGGCAAACTGCGCCGGGAGAGGGGGGAACTTCATACCGGATGAGATGGGTGCCGGTGCATGCCGCCGGAGCCCCCTCCCCCCGGCCCCCGTCCCCCGCTACGCAGGGGAGGGGGAGAAATTCGGGCGCGTTCGGCGAGGTGACCCGCATTCGGCATCCGGATTCGTTCGCACGGGGTGGCCGAAGCGCGATCGAATTCTCCCCTCTCCCGCTTGCGGGAGAGGGGCCGGGGGAGAGGGCAGCCGGGGACTGCACGGCCGTCCGCCAAACGCTCCGAGGCGGGTACAGGGCCAGTTGCCACGACCTCACCTCCGACGCGCGTCGACAGCCGAGGCCTCGGCTACGGTGACCGCTTCCGCGCCCTGGCTAGTTCGTACCTCAGGCTAGATCCTGCGGCCCGCGTGCGGTGGTGTGCGGGCCAGTGCCGAGCGCCTGGGCCTCAGGATGACAGGCCCTTGTGACGCTCTGACCGTCTGGGGGACGCTCCACACTGGCTCCCTTCCCCCGCGCAGTTTGCGGGGGAAGGGCTGGGGATGGGGGGCGCCGGCCCGAGCACAAAGCTGTCCTGACGCACCCCCCTTACCTTCACTCGTTTTCGCCCGGCATGATCGATCCGTCGTGATCCGCCGCAATGGCCCACCGCCTGTCGAGCTGGTCCCTGTGGGCGAAGTGCCCATGGGGCTGCTCCGAACTCTGGCCGACGACCTGAGCGAGCGCGCGGGAATGCAGTGCAGCGTCGGCGGGGCGATGGCGCTCGCCGGGGAGTGGCGCGACGCGGAAAGCCATCTGTATCACTCCGGCGACATCATGCAGGCGCTGATCGCCAGCCACGGCGCGGGTGCGCGGTCCTGGAAGCTGGCAATAGCCGACGCGGGCCTTTGCGCCGAGGGCGTCGGCCCCGTGTTCGGCGAGGCGGCCATGGACGGGTGCTGCGCCGTCATCGGGCTGCTGCCGCTGAGACACGGATCGGGCGCGGACGCGGACGTTCTTCGCGGCCGGCTGCTCACCGAGGCGCTCCACGAGCTGGCGCACCTGGACGGAGCGGACCACTGCGGGCGCGAGTCGTGCGTCATGTATCCCTCCCGCCACATTGCCGACACCGATCGCAAGGCGGCCGGGTTCTGCGACGACTGCCGCCGGGCGTTGAAATGGCGCGGCTTACGAAAGCCTTGACGCCCGCATGTCATTGATCCTAACTTGCCGCGACATTCGGTTTCGACCCTATCGCGCCACCTTCGAACTTCCTTTGCCTTACACGCCGCACTTGCTCTCAAGCGTCGGAGGAAGCCGATGAGCTCCCGCTCGCCCCGTTCGCTGCGCCGCGCCTACGTCGAGTGGGTGGAGGAGCAGCTCGAGGAGTTCAAGGACCGGATTCCCCGTGCCCAGCTCCTGTCGCTTGCCGACGAGGTGGTGACCGAGCTGCGCGTGAACGACGCGGGGCAGTACCAGCTGACCGAGATCCTGCTGTGCAACGCCATGGACCGGCGCATCCTGCGGATGCTGAAGCTGCCGGGCTACCGCGCGTGGTGCGCGCAGCACCGGGCCGAGGCGGCCGCCCCCGCCGAGCCGACGGTGATCGCCTTTCCGCTTCCGGAGCGCTTCACCTCCGCGCCAGTGACGGTGGCCCCGCCCATTCGCGCCGCCGCGGAGTATGCCGACCCGGAACAGGCTCTGGTGTGTGTCGGTTGAACACACCCCGTGTGTCTTCCTGACACGGAAGCGGCCGCCCGATGAGGCGGCCGCTTC